>JBILKC010000183.1:0-5806 GCA_044376885.1 Hylemonella sp.
CAACATAAGAACTAATACAATGACAACAGCACTTAACTACAAAAGTTTCATAATAAGAAATCAAATGAATAAATCTTGTGTCAATCGATCAATATCTTGTTGCGCAGTAAAGGAGCGTTGCGACAGATTTTTTTGAATTTCGGCCAAATAGGCGTTTTGTTCTTTAATGGCTTCTTGATGCGCTGCCGTTGCAGTTTTGTGCTCAGCGCGAACCCGTGCAAGTTCGTTATCGATGTCTAGCCGATCACGGGTTTTGTCTTGCAGCCCGTGTTGGCTAATGAAACCCTGGGAGGCAAGTGCCGAATAATCGTACTCCCGCTTGCGCAAGTTATCCTGCAAATCGTGCAGTCGCTTGATGCTGGCTTGGGCAACTTGAATTTGTCCCTCTCTTGTTTCTACTGTCGCGGCCAGTCGCTCACGCTTGCTGCTCATGTCTTGCCATTCAGTGTCGAGTTGATGGTGCAAGGTCAGCCACGGCTCGCAACGTTCAGGGGTGATCAGTCCACACCACGGTGTAGCTTCTGTTGGTGGCAGCAAAGCCCGTTTGGCCGATGTCATACCCACTTGTAGGGCATGAGCACGTAGCTTTTCTGACAGAGCAGCCAACCACTGCTGTTTGTTTTGTGTGTGTTCTGCCCATACTTGGGTGCTGTCAAGCTCAATAAGCAACTCCCCTTCTTGGACTTGCTGTCCATCTTTAACGTGAATGGCTCGCACGGTTGCAGCTTCTAACGGCTGAATGACTTTGCTGCGTTCACTGACAATGATGCGCCCCGGGGCAACAGCCACTACATCCAGTTTGCCAAATGAGGCCCATAGAATCGCAGCCAAGAAAGCGATACAAATCACTGCAATTGCACGTCTCGGGGCAGGGTGAGGCGGCGACTCTTGCAGGCTCAGTGCCGCAGGCAAGAAGGCTCGCTCTGTTGCCAATCGTTTAGGCCCAGCTAACTCATCTCGGGCGGCCCATGCCAGCCGAAAAACCTGTTGGTAACGTTTGAGCATCGTCTGAAACAGTTCAGCTCGCTCTTTTAAGGGGACAGGCAAGGTCAGTCGCCACCTCATACGCCAGCTCCTTGTGTGTCCAGAGTACGAGAAAAGGAGCCGGATTGCATGGCCCACAAATGTGCATAAAGAGATTTTTTGTTCAGTAAGGCTTCGTGTGTGCCGCCCTCAACAATTCGACCTTTGTCTAATACGACGATGCCATCGGCATGACGCACAGAGCTAAGCCTGTGAGCAATAATGAGTACGGTTCTACCTTTGCAGATGGCAGCCATATTGCGTTGCAAAATCTGCTCGCTTTCGTAATCAAGCGCGCTAGTGGCCTCGTCAAAGATGAGAATACGGGGATGGGTGAACAAGGCTCTGGCAATGGCTAGGCGCTGTCTTTGACCACCCGACAAGCTGCTGCCTTGTTCGCCAACCATCGTGTCATAGCCTTGGGGAAGTTCACTGATGAAGTCGTGAGCGCCTGCCAAACGCGCGGCCTGCATTACCCGATCCATGGACGCCGCGGGGTCAGTCACAGCGATGTTTTCTCGGACGGTGCGGTTGAACATCCAGTTGTCCTGCAATACAACCCCAATTTGGCGTCGTATTTGGGCCGCATCAACTTGTGCAATATCCACGTTATCAATCAGAATGCGGCCCTGTTCCGGCACATAAAGACGTTGAACCAGTTTGGTGAGTGTGGATTTACCTGAGCCTGATCGCCCCACAATTCCAATCACCTGACCAGGTGCGATGTCGAGACGAATTTCTCGAAGCACTGGGCTAGCATCTACGTTGTAGCGAAAACTAACCTGATCAAAGGTGATATGACCCTTGAGACTAGGTAGTTGTGCTGCGATATTAGGCGGCACTTCTGTTTGTGCGTTAAGGATGTCCCCCATGCGTTGCATGGAGATGCCTACTTGCTGAAAGTCGGCCCAGAGTTGGGCCATGCGCATGATGGGTTGTGCAACGCGTCCCGCAAACATGTTGAAGGCGATGAACATGCCCAAGGTGAGCTCACCGGCCATTACCAGCTGAGCACCAAACCAAAGCGTTAAAGCAGTGACCAGTTTGCCAATCAACCCAATCGACTCATGCCCCACGCTGGCCGTGATTTGGCTTCGAAAAGCGGCCGAGACATAGGCGGCGAGTTGATCGTCCCAGCGCTTTGCCATCATGGGCTCTAGTGCTCCAGCCTTAACGGTTTGCACGCCTGTGATGGTCTCTACCAGCAAGGCTTGGTTTTCTGCACCACGCGAAAACTTCTCGTTCAAGCGCTGTCGGAGCACGGGAACAATCAAGACCGTTACGGCCACATAGCAAGGAATGCTCAAAAGCACGATCATGGTCAGCACGCTACTGTACGCAAACATGACCGCAATGAATATGATGGAAAACATCACATCCAGTACAACGGTCAACGCTTGTCCTGTCAAAAAGCTGCGAATGTTTTCCAGTTCACGCACGCGAGCAACTGAATCACCCACACGTCTGGCTTGAAACCAATTCAATGGCAGGCGAAGAAGGTGCCTGAATAATCTTGAGCCTAGCTCAACGTCAATTCGGCTAGTGGTATGTGAAAAAACATAGATTCTTAAAAAGGACAGGGCGCTTTCAAATATAGAGATGGCAATCAAACCGATGACCAACACATTGAGCGTTGATATCACTTGGTGCACCAGCACCTTATCCATCACCACTTGAAAAAACAAAGGGGTTACCAAGGCAAAAAGCTGCAAGACGATAGATGTACCCAATATCTCTGCCAATAAACGTCGATATCGAACAAGACTGGGGATGAACCAACTAAAGTCAAACTTGGCCATTTCCCCAACCAAGGAGGCACGGCTGGTCAACAATAACATCTGCCCCTTGGTTTCAGCGGGTGCGCCACTTTCGTTCAACCCCAGCCATTCACTAGCAAATTTATCCAGCGTTAGTTTGACGGGCCGATTCTTTTGTGAGGTCTCAGCTGAAAAGTCACGAGGTTCTTGCGCGTATTGCAACACCACATGAGTAGTGTTCGCGGCTGCAATAATGACCCACAAACCGTTATGTAGACATGTCAGTGCGGGCAATGGCGTTAGATGAAGACGACTAAGGGCAATGCTTTCTTTACTGGCTTTAAGACCCAGCTTGCTAGCAGCCAGTTGCAGTAAATCAAAGTTTTGAGGAGTCTCAGATGTGAGCGCCAGTTGGTGTGTGAGGGAGTCCACATCAACGGCAATACCGTGCAACTGGGCAATCAAGCACAGCAACAGCAATGCTGAATTGTTATCAACAGAGTCATTTACCTCATGCAAGATGAGGCTCCGCAGTATCGACGTGATATCAAAGGTTGCACTCCATACTGGTCTCTGGTGTTGTAAGTGGATATAGTTTAGTTATATTTTTCAAGCTCGAATATCCCCCAAAAGGGTCATAGTAAGTCTGCTCCTATAAGGCGTTATGCTCATATTTTCATAGCAGCTTACCATTAACCCATGAGGACTAAAAGCCAATTTCAGCGCAAATAAAGCCTTAAATGCCCCGGCTGCGCAGCTCGACCACCCGTTTGGTAATAGCGTCCACATCCGCCAGGTTTTCGGTATTGGCCAAATAACACTGCAAGTCTGCCACGGCATGCTGGGTATTGCCCAACTCAGCGCGCGCCAGGCCCCGGTCTCGGTAATCCGGCCAGGAATGGGGCAAAAGCACCAGCAAGCGGTCCAAAACAGCCACCAGCATCAGCCAGTCTTCCTGGGTCTTGTGGACTTCCTTGAGGTTGCGCAACATGCGCTCAATGATGTCGCGGGAGGCAGCTGCCTGCAGGTAAAGCCCCAGGGGAATTGCGGCGTCGGCACTGTGGGCAATATGCCGGGCCTGAAACGGTTCAAGCCGGGCTGCAAGTTCCTCACGGCCCAGGGAAAGCCCGGTAAAAGGATCGATCACCACCTGACCCTTGGGCAGGATGACCTTGACCATGAAGTGACCCGGAAAACCAACACCGCAGGCAGACAAGCCTATGCCTTGCGCCAGTTCCAGCCAAAGTACTGCCAAGGAGATGGGAATACCCCGGCGGCTGCGAAGCATGACGCTGACATAACTGTTGTCCGGGTCATAGTAGTCATTGCGGTTGCCACCAAAATCGAGGTCCCGAAAAAAGAATTGATTGAGGACGCGCAGCCGCTGCAGGGGTGGCGCGTCAGCCGGAATGCGCCGCTTGACACGTACCAGAAGCTGATCGACCTCCGCCAGAACCTGTTGCACATCGAGCAAAGGGTATTCGTCCTGCGCCAGGCTCACCGCAGCCTCAAGCAAGGGGAAATCCTGGTCGCTCTGAACCAGCGAGCGAAAGTACTCCAGCGCAGTCGGTGTGTCCAGGGAAAGGTTCATGGTTTAGCGTCGGGCAAACTGGGCAAGCTTCAGACCAGTGGCCCAAAGTACCCCAAAATAGATGGCCGCTGAGCCCGCCAAAACAGCTGCCAGCAAGCCTATGCGTTTGAGACTTTCAGACTGCATGGCAATCCAGTCGACAGAGCCTGCTGACCATATCAAAAAGATAGCAAGAAGTGAACTGCCAGCAAGGACTTGGAGGGCAAAAATACCCCAGCCCGGCTCAGGCTGGTAACTCTTGCGCTTGATCAGCCCAAGCAGCAGCCAAAACGCGTTGATCAACGCTCCGATGCCAATCGACAGTGACAGGGCGGCATGCTGCATGTGAGGCACCAGAACGATATTGAGCAACTGCGTGATGAGTAAAACTACCAGGGCAATGCGTACCGGCGTCTTGATGTCCTGGCTGGCGTAATAACCCGGCGCAAGCACTTTGATGGCAATCACCCCTACCAAGCCGACGCCCCACCCCATCATGGCGGCCGTGGTCTGCAGCACATCGCGCTCGGTAAAAGCACCATAGTGGTAGAGCACCGCCACCAGCGGTTTGGCAAAAATAAGCATGCCCAGCGCACTTGGAACAGCCAGTAGGACAACCAGCCGCAAGCCCCAGTCCAGCATGGCTGAATAGCGCGAGCGATCGTCGGATGCTTTGGCTGCAGCCAGCTGGGGCATGAGCACCACGCCCAAAGCAACGCCCAGCAGAGCGGTCGGGAATTCCATGAGACGGTCGGCATAACTCAGCCAGCTCACACTGCCCGGCGTCAGGTGGGAAGCAATCTGGGTATTGATCACCAAAGAAATCTGGGCGACGCTAACGCCCAGCAGGGCAGGCAGCATCAGGCGAGCCACACGTCTGCAACCTGGCTCATCCCAGGCGGCTTTGATGTCTGCACGCTGCCAGCCCAGTTTTGGCAGCAAAGTCAGCCTTCGAAGGGCAAGGATTTGAACAGTAAGCTGCAATATGCCACCAACCATCACGCCACCGGCCATGGCATAAATAGGCTCAATCCCCTGGTTGCGAAACCAGGGGGCACCGAACCAGGCGGCCATGATCATCGACAGATTGAGCAGCACAGGCGTTGCCGCCGGAATGGCAAAGCGCTTCCAGGTATTGAGAACCCCGGATGCCAGGGCGACCAGTGACATGAACGCTATATAGGGGAACATCCAGCGGGTCATGACCACAGCGGCATCAAAGCCAGCGGGTTCCTGCTTCAGGCCACTGGCCAGGGCCCAGACCAGCAAGGGGGCAGCGACCACCCCCAAGAGGCAGGTGAGCAGCAATGCCCAGGTGAGAACCGTCGCCACCCGGCTGATCAGTTCACGGGTGGCAGCATCGCCATGTTGCGCCTTGGAAGCGGCTAAAACCGGTACAAATGCCTGGCTGAACGCGCCTTCGGCAAACAGTCTGCGAAAAAGGTTGGGTATGCGG
>JBILKC010000184.1:0-5776 GCA_044376885.1 Hylemonella sp.
GATGTCCTCGGCGTCTTTGGTCGGGGTGCGCAAGGCCATGGCAATGTCGCTGGTGATCAGGTCGCCAGCAATCGGGATAACGGCGGTATGACGAATCGCGCCGTTGGTGAAAATAGCCACATCGGTTGTGCCCGCACCAATGTCCACACAGGCAACGCCCAACTCGCGCTCATCCTCAGTCAGCACAGACAGGCTGGAGGCCAGCGGGTTGAGCATCAGTTGCTCAACCTCCAGGCCGCAGCGGCGCACGCACTTGATGATGTTTTCAGCCGCACTCTGCGCACCTGTGACGATATGCACCATGGCTTCAAGACGGATGCCACTCATGCCTATGGGTTCGCGCACGTCCTGACCGTCAATAATGAACTCCTGGGGCTCCACCAGCAGCAAACGCTGGTCGGTCGAGATGTTGATCGCCTTCGCGGTTTCGACCACGCGAGCGACATCGGCCGCCGTGACCTCACGGTCTTTCACTGCCACCATGCCTTTGGAGTTCATCCCGCGGATATGACTTCCGGTAATGCCGGTATACACACGGGTAATCTTGCAGTCGGCCATGAGTTCAGCCTCGCGCAAGGCCTGCTGAATGCTTTGCACGGTGGCGTCAATATTGACCACAACACCCCGCTTGAGGCCGTTACTCGGGGCTATGCCCAGGCCGGCGAGTTTGAGTTCGCCGTTGGGCAGTACCTCAGCCACCACTGCCATCACCTTGGCGGTTCCAATGTCGAGTCCAATGACGAGATCCTTGTATTCTTTTGCCATAGTCAGTCCTGCTGTATCTGTCAGTTATTTTTTGGGTTTGTCGTCGGCCAGGGTGCTCACGCCGCGAAGCCGTAGTGCATAGCCTTCACGGTGGCGCAGGTCAGCCGACTGCACTGCGCTCACGGTTCGGCCGTAGCGCGACACCACATGGGTCAAGGTGGTCAAAAATTGTTGGGTGCGAACCAGCACGTCTGCATCCGCGCCACTACCAAGCTCAATCACGGCTCCGGTATCAAGCTGCGCTCTCCAGCCACCGCGCGCAGACAGCTCCAGTTCATCGAGCGTCAGGTTGACCTGCTCAAAAACAGGCTTGAGGCTGCGATACATGCCCAACACCTGGGCTGACTGCTCCACTGGCCCATCCAAACGGGGCAAGTCGTCCTGATCGACTTCGCCGATATTGGCTTCAAATACTTCTCCGTAGCTGTTAATCAGTCTGGATTCACTTTCGTTGCCCCAAAATCCTTGGGCCTGATGCTCTTGCAGCGTGACACGCAGACGGTTGGGGAATTCGCGCCGCACCACGGCCTTGCGCACCCAGGGCACCGCCTCAAATGCCTGGCGCGTGGCGTTGAGGTCCATGGACAGAAAGCCCCCTTGAAGCCTGGGGCTGACATTGGCGCGCAAGGTCAACGCGTTGGTGTGATTGGTGTCGCCATCGACCGAGATGCTGCGAATGGCAAACACCGGCAGGCGTACCACCCAATCGACCACCGCACCCAGGGTCAAGCCCGCAAAGGTCAGAACCATCAGGCCACTGGCCAGATTCATGAGCTTCACATCCACCGGGGGCATCAGGGTAGGACTCATGCGCTCAGGACCTCCGGGTAGTCCAGGGCGGCCGACTGCAGCAACATCAAACACAACTCTTCGTAACTGATGCCTGCAGCACGCGCGGACATGGGTACCAGTGAGTGGCCTGTCATGCCAGGTGAGGTGTTGATCTCAAGCAGGTAAGGATGCCGTGTTCGGGCATCAATCATCACGTCGGCCCGTGCCCATCCACGGCAGCCGAGCACGTTGTAGGCCTTCAGAACCATCTGCTGAAGGCTGGCTTCTTCTCCCGGCGGTAAACCGCAAGGCACCAGGTACTGCGTTTCATCCGTGAAGTACTTGTTCTGGTAATCGTAATTACCATCGGGCGCAACGATGCGTATCACCGGCAGG
This sequence comes from Hylemonella sp., assembly GCA_044376885.1. GTDB lineage: Bacteria > Pseudomonadota > Gammaproteobacteria > Burkholderiales > Burkholderiaceae_C > JBEIGE01. The sequence continues at coordinate 1,933 of JBILKC010000184.1, forward strand.
GCACGGGCCTGCTTGCCACTGCCCAGCACCGGTATGGTGACCTCATCACCCGCAATGAACTGCTCGCACAGGACCTGCGCATCATGGGCTGCGGCTTCTCTGTAGGCACCAGCGCATTGCCCAAGGCTTGTGACCTTGGTCAGACCAATGGTCGATCCCTCCCGTGCGGGCTTGACGATCATGGGCGCACCCAGGTCAACCAGGGCAGCAGCCGTTGCCTGTTCGCTGTCCACCTGTCGCCACATGGGTGTGGGCAACCCTTCTGAACGCCAGATGCGCTTGGTCATCACCTTGTCAATGGCCAGACTGGAGGCCATGACGCCAGAACCGGTGTAGGGGATACCCATTAACTCCAGGGCACCCTGTACGGTTCCATCTTCGCCAAAACGTCCATGCAGGGCAATGAAGCAACGTGCTATGCCCTCGCGCTTGAGGTCGCCCAGATCGCGCTCAGACGGATCAAAGGCATGTGCATCCACGCCCATGGACAACAGGGCCTGCAAGACACCCTGGCCCGACATGAGAGAAATATCACGCTCGGCAGAGGCCCCGCCCATCAGCACGGCAACTTTTCCCAGATTTAAGGATAAAGCACTCATTTCCCTTGTGGCTCCTTATTCATCAGCTCTGGTTTTCGTAGCATGTCTACTACTTTTCCAGGTACAGCCCCGATGGACCCAGCTCCCATGCAAAGCACCACGTCACCCGGTTGTGCATTGGCAAGAATGGCCTGGGGCAAAGCGGCGATGTCATCGACAAACACCGGTTCGACGCTGCCTGCAACCCGTATGGCGCGTGCCAGTGCACGCCCATCAGCGGCCACTATGGGCACTTCGCCAGCCGCATAGACCTCTGTCAGAAAAACCGCATCGGCCTGCCCGATGACTTTGACGAAGTCTTCAAAACAATCGCGGGTGCGGGTGTAGCGGTGCGGCTGGAAAGCCAGCACCAGTCGCCGCCCCGGAAACGCGCCACGGGCTGCGGCCAGGGTGGCTGCCATTTCCACCGGGTGGTGGCCGTAGTCGTCAATCAAGGTGAACTGTCCCTGCACGCTCCCGGATACTTGTCCTTGCCCCTGACCCTGCGCGGCCTTGACAGTCAAATCACCATAGTTCTGGAAGCGCCTGCCTACGCCCTTGAATTCGGCCAAGGCTTTGACAACGGCGTCATCCGCAATATCCAACTCCACAGCCACCGCAATGGCCGACAGGGCGTTGAGCACGTTGTGGCGTCCTGGCAAATTCAACACCACTGCCAGATCGGACAAGGTCACGCCGTTGCGGCGTTGCACCGTGAAATGCATTTGCCCGCCCACCGCACGCACATCGACGGCGCGGATCTGCGCACCTTCATCAAAGCCGTAGCTGGTGATCGGGCAGGACACCTGGGGCACGATCTCCCGGACCACGGCGTCATCGGTACACAGAATCGCCGTGCCATAAAAAGGCATGCGGTGTAAAAAATCAACAAAAGCGCCTTTGAGCCGTCCAAAGTCATGGCCATAGGTTTCCATGTGGTCGGCATCAATGTTGGTGACCACGGCCATTACCGGCAAGAGGTTCAGGAAGGAGGCATCGGATTCATCGGCCTCCACCACGATGTAGTCGCCTTGTCCCAGCCGGGCATTGGCACCGGCACTGTTGAGACGCCCGCCTATCACAAACGTCGGATCCAGACCGGCCTGTGCCAGCACACTGGCTACCAGACTGGTGGTGGTGGTTTTCCCATGCGTGCCGGCAATCGCAATGCCACGCTTGAGGCGCATCAGTTCGGCCAGCATGACCGCGCGAGGAACGATGGGTATGCGCTTTTCCCGGGCAGCCAGTACCTCCGGGTTATCGGCCTTCACCGCAGTAGAGGTCACCACCGCATCAGCGCCCGCAATATTGCTCAGGTTGTGACCCACGAAGGTCTGGATGCCCAGGCTGGTCAGCCGTTTCAAGGTACTGCTGTCGGACAAATCCGAGCCACTGATGACATAGCCCAGGTTATTCAAGACCTCGGCAATGCCCGACATACCCGAGCCACCGATGCCCACGAAATGAATCTGTCGAACGGCGTGCTTCATGGTTTAGCCTTGGCTGTCAGGGCTACACAGGCTTTGACGATCAGTTGGACCGCCTCGGTTTTTTCTTGTTTTTTTGCCATTTGACCCCATTGAATAAGGGTTTTACGCTCTGTTTTCTGTAGCAGTTCAGCAATTGCTTCGGGTGTTAGCGCATGCTGAGGCATCAGCACACCGGCTCCCTGGTCGACCAGAAAACGCGCATTGGTCGTCTGGTGGTCATCCACTGCATGGGGAAACGGCACAAACAACGCCGCCGCACCTACGGCGGCAATCTCGGTCACCGTGCTGGCCCCGGCGCGACAAATCACCAGGTCCGCATCGGCAAAGGCCTGAGCTGTGTCGTCAATGAAGGGGGTGAGCGCTGCCTGCACACCTGCTGCAGCGTAGTTGGCGCGCAGTTCGTCGATGTGTTGTACGCCGCTTTGATGCAGCACCTGCGGCCGTGCGGACTCGGGAATTAAAGCCAACGCACGGGGCACCAGGTCGTTGAGGGCTTTGGCCCCCAGGCTTCCGCCCACCACCAAGAGGCGTAGCGGTCCCTGGCGTCCCTCAAAACGGGTCTGTGGTCCAGGCTGCTTGAGAAAACCTTCACGCAAGGGGTTGCCCACCCACAGCCCGCCCTTGATCACGTTGGGAAATGCAGTGAAAACCAAATCAGCCAGGTGAGAAAGAACTTTGTTGGCCAAGCCGGCAACCGAGTTTTGTTCATGCAAGATCAAGGGTTTGCCCAGCAAGACCGACATCATGCCCCCCGGAAAGCTGACATAGCCACCCAAGCCCAGCACCACATCGGGCCGCACCCGGCGCACCACCTGCAGGCTTTGCCAGAAAGCACTCAGCAATCTGACTGGCAGCAGTGCCAGCGTCAGCAGGCCCTTGCCGCGCACACCTGAAAAATCAAGCGCCTCAAACGCAAAGCCCTTTGGTATGACCAACTGACTTTCCATGCTCGGTTTGCCAGCCGCGCCCTGCGTACCCAGCCAATGCACGCGCCAACCCTTCTGGCGCAAGGCCTCAGCCACAGCCAGGCCCGGAAAGATGTGGCCACCAGTGCCCCCGGCCATCACCAGAGCACAGGGACTAGCCAGCCCGGACGTAGCAGTACGCATGTTCATGACCGCCCCCCGTGCATCAGTTGACGGTTTTCATAATCAACCCGCAGGACCACTGAAATGGCCACCAGATTGATCAGAATGGCCGAGCCGCCATAACTCATCAGGGGCAAGGTCAGGCCTTTGGTTGGCAAAGCGCCCAAATTCACGCCCATATTGATAAAGGCCTGAAAGCCCATCCAGATGCCTACGCCCTGAGCCACCAACCCGGCAAATACGCGGTCCAGCGCGATGGCCTGTCGACCGATATGCATGATTCGCCGGGTCATCCAGAAGAACAAGGCGATCACGGTCAGCACGCCCAACAAGCCGAATTCTTCGCCGATCACAGCGAGCAGGAAGTCAGTATGCGCCTCGGGTAACCAGTGCAGCTTTTCAACGCTCCCGCCCAGGCCCACGCCAAAAATTTCGCCACGCCCGATGGCAATCAGCGAGTGGGACAGCTGATAGCCCTTGCCCAGTGCGTGTTTTTCACTCCAGGGGTCAAGATAGGCAAAGATGCGCTCTCGACGCCATTCACTCAGGGCAATCATGAGGCCAAACGCCACGACCAGAATGAATGCAATGAGGAAAAACATGCGGGCGTTGACGCCACCGAGAAACAGGATGCCCATGGCGATCACGGCAATCACCATGAACGCGCCCATGTCAGGCTCTGCCAGCA
>JBILKC010000020.1:0-18529 GCA_044376885.1 Hylemonella sp.
AAATGGTGGCGAACTCCTACAGCAGTGGCAAGCTCTTTTCCAACTATCCTACAAACAACGTCAAAGCACAAGGCCACCATGTCGTCCTCTGACTCCGCCAAGCGTAAGGCAATTTCTTGAGAAACGCCCCCCAAAATCTCCTCTAGTCGGCGACTGCTGTCCCGGAAATGTGCTTGTTCCTTACGTGCAGCATCTTGCGCAGCTTGTGCCTGTTCTTTACCTTGCTTCAAGCCGTCTTGATATCCCTGTTCAGTGCCTTGCTGATAACCGAGTTCATGACCCTGCTTATAACCTTGAGCCTTACCTTCCCGCATACCAGTCTCAAAGCCTAGGGCATGTCCACGTTGTCGTTCTTGATCCTGTAGATCCACTGCTTCAGTGGGCACACCAGCATCCATGACAGAATCGACTATCACTGGGGGCGAAGAAATGACGCCTCTGCGCAGCAAGGCGTGCGGCAATTCATGCAATGGAATGTCACGCAGCACATTGGGGGGATCGACCAGCCCTGCTGCGCCTCTACCTGAGACAAGCAGTTTGCTCATGCGGCACGCCCCACGTTCATAGCAATTCGGTTGCGGGCGAAATTCCTTATGCGCGTACTAATTGTTCGCCAATACCGCCATAGGCTTGAAGTCGAAGTATTGACATTTTCTTCATGATGCCGTGATTCTTGAATCGCTGTAATCAGCGCTTGGCGCACCGCTGTCTCCAAAGCCAAAGGTGCCGATGGTTCAAATACATGTGCTGTTTCCCGCCTCAATGCGTGAAGCTTTGCACGCACACGCTGCCCTTGCGAAAGGGTTAGCTGATGCAGCAATGCCTGCTCCCATGACGACCCTTGTAAAACCAGTACCTTGGCAACGAATCCGGCTGACTCCCTGTTCAACAACCGCGCAAGAGCCTGAATATCTTTTGGTTTTAACTGCTTTAAGTCAATTGCCTCGCCACTAAATGCAGCTAGCGGCGTATGAGCTGAGGAAATCGGATTATCAGTCTCGGGGGTCTTCAACAACAAAGAAGCTAAGAGTTGCTTATCGTCTGGAATTCCTAAATTGTTCAGCTCTTGCAACAGACTGCGCAAGGCAGCTTGCTGCTGCATTGGTAGGGCAGACAAGACCCAATTCCGATCTGCATCCGTAAGAGAATGCAAAAGCAAGGCAGCTTGACGACTTGATGCGTCAACCACAAGAGTCATATTCGAGCCCCATCAGCCGCTGGATTTCGAGGCTCAGATCGCCCAGACTCGCTCTGTTGCATCCAACTTTGGACTTGCTGCAAAGCAGTGTTTCTTTGCGCTTCGGTAAGTGAAGACTGCCGCGTAGCGTTTGCGGTCAGGTTTTTTAAACCAAGCACAGCAGATCTGGATTGATACAACCATCCAGCACCTAAGAAAACAACCACCAGCAAGAGCACACCAATAACTTTCAAGACCAGTGCAGATTGATCATTGTCTGTTCTTGAGTCTCCAACTTTCTGCAATTCAGCATTCTGAGTACTAGGAATTTCTGCCGGAATAAATGCGGTAGATTCATTTGTCTTTTGGGCAGGAAACCCTCCCAATGTTTGCACTACCACCTCGTCACCCCGCTCTTTTGAAGCTCCGACAGCTGCAGCCACCATCTTGCGAACCTGTTCCATCTGTACCGAATCCAGCGTGTGCCTCACAACTGCTACCGCCTGAATACGACGAATCGAACCCGGCTGACTAACCACTTGCTCCACTCGTCGACCAACTTGGTACTCTACCTCCCGCTGGGTAGTGCCGCTAGTGGTCAAGGAGCGGGCTAATGTCATGCTTGATCCATCAGAAGAGACCTTGCTATCCCCAGGTGGGCCTCTGTCGACTATCGACTCACGTTCACGAACAACTACACCTGTAAGAGGCTGACCGACTCTTGCTGACGATGGTGCGCCAATCACCTCCTCGGTGGTAACGCGAATTTGATCCATATTGAGGGTGACATCTACACTTACCAGTGCCTGACCCGGGCCGAAGGCCCTGTCCAATACTTCTCCTGCTTTGCGCGACAAATAGTTATCGCTCTCACGCTTGAGTTCCAACCGGGCTCCAGTTAGCTCTGCCTCTGCGTCACCTGCCGGTCGACTCAAAACTACACCTTGGTTATCAACAATCGTCACGTCCTGGCTCAACATCCCAGGGACTGCGGCGGCCACAAGGCGCGCAATGCCTTTGACTTGCTCGGGTCTCAGCGTTTGACCTTGACGCATGGTAAGTGTCACAGCCGCTTTGGCTTTGCCCGCCAATTGTTTGAATAGACCTTGCTCCGGCAGAGCCAGATGTACCCTTACATCTCGGACTTCAGCAAGTGCTTGAATAGTTCTGGTCAACTCCCCTTGCAGTGCACGCTGGTAATTGATTTTTTGTGCAAACTCAGTCATTCCAAAATCGGTGTTGTTAAACAACTCAAACCCCACGGCCCCGTTCAAAGACAACTCTTTGCCCATCAACTTGATTCTGGTCTCATGCACTACGCCTTTATCTACCATGATGGTTGTGCCGCCGTCAGCTACCCGAAAAGGGATTTTTAGCCGCTCAAGCTCCGTCGTCATCACCGAAGCATCTTGCGGTTTGAGGTCCGCAAAAAGCACTTGGTACTCTGCGCGCAGCAACCACCACCCAGCCGCAGTCATTGCAATGACGATAAGCACCAAACCAGCGATCAGACCCGCGCGAGCGCGGGACGTGAGACCTCCCCAAAAATCATTCATTTCATAAACCTCGCCCTAAGGCAGACAAAGGGGGAAAACAAAAAACCATCATCGTTATTCAACCTAACATTGAGAAACTCCAAAAATGTCCGGGAAGCAGAATAATCCGCCAGCAATTGATTCACTGGGCTATACCTGCATTCTCATGACCTCTTGGTAAGACTCTAAAAGCCTATTGCGAACCTGCATTAGCAACTGAAATGAGATTCGGCTTTCCTCTAGGCGAATCATTATTTGATGTAAATTTTGCGCGTCCCCAATAGCCAACTGCTGCAAATCTGACTGACTGACCATAAGTTGGCGATTCACTTGTGCCAGGCCTTCCTCCACCATGTTGCCAAAAGAGCTATGAGATATTGGTGTTTGACCTGACAAGTTAGCTTGTGCCCCTGCTGAGCTCGGAGCCAAGAAGGACAGGGGAATAGCTGCTCCTGACTGGATGGCAGGCAGAGATTGGATTGCTTCTGCGCTCATTATGTATTTCCTCCGATATCAAGAGCGCGCAGCGCAAGAGCCCGCGCCATGCCCATGGCTGCAACATTGGCATCGTACGCCCGCATGGCACTCATCAGCGTGACCATTTCTGTGGCCGGATCAACGCCGGCGTAGCTCACAAATCCCTTGGCGTCTGCAGAGGGGTGCCCGGGCTCGTACACCATTCTGGGCGAGGAGTCCACCCGCTCTAAAGAAATAATCGGCAAACTATCGACCAATGAAGCGCCGCTGCTATGTTGTAGGCCCTGGGCCAACAAGTTTTCGAATCGCCCCGCAGCTTGGCTTGTACTTGCTGTCAACGCCACTGCCTTTGCCCGTGCAACTACACGCATTGGGGCGTAGTTGCCACCGTCCGCGCCTACTACCGTATTGGCGTTGGCCAAATTGAGTGACGCCACCTCTAGCCGCCTGCGCTCCAGATTCATTCCTGCTGCACTAATTGCAAACGCTTGTGTGTAATCCATGATATTGACTCTCTTAGGTTACAGGGTTATTTTTTTCCATCACTTGCGGCCATCATCAATACATTCAAATGCTTGGAAATACCTTTGATTAATGCTTGGTAATGCACCGCGTTTTGTGCCATGTGGGCCACCTCGCTGTCCAGTTGTATCGCAGATGGCAGTCCATCTTGCTCAACAGATGGCTCTAATCTCGCGCGTACACCAGACAAAGTCAAAAGATCAACAAACCCCTGTTGCCTCAGACTTCGTCGCGCATTCTCAAGCTGCCCCTCAAAGCTCACGCGTTGCGGCACATATCCTTGTGTTTGAACATTTGCAATGTTCGCTGATATGGCCTGATGCCGCAGACTCGCCGCATCTAGTGCTATGGCTAGTGCGTTGGTGGTGATGGATTCAATACCATTGGTCATATGTTTTAGTGGGCAATGTCTATTTGAAGATACAGTAATAAGCTATTGAATTAACAATTCAGCGTGCAATGCGCCAGCAGCTTTGATTGCCCGCAAGATGGAAATGATGTCGCGGGTGCTTGTTTTTAACTTCGCCAAGGACTGCACCAAATCCGACACCGTGTTGCTGGCCGCCAGAAAGCCCGGGCCATTTTGCTCATCCACAGCCAAGCGGGTATTGGTCACAATTGCGGTGCGAACGCCTGCACCTGGCTCCACCACAAAGCTTGGTTGGGAAGCGGTATTTTGAGTTGTGATTGAAATCTTAAGTTCGCCATGAGAGATAGCAACTTTAGAGATCTGTACATCACCACCAGACACAACGGTTCCGGTGCGTTCATTAATGACGACTCTTGCTCGCCGATCTGGCGCAACCGTCACATTTTCCAAGCGCGCCAAAAAGTTAACCAAGCGACCACGCTCAGCTTCCGGCACAGCGATTTCTATACCGGAAGCATCAATCGCATGCGCCAAGCCTGCCGACAACTGGCCGTTAATGGCAGTAGCAACGCGATTTGCAGTTGTGTAGTCAGCCTCTGCAAGAACAAATGTCACGGTTTGCCGTTCGTCAACCATCTGCGCGGTGACCCCAACTTCTACGATAGCGCCGTTGGGCACAGAGCCAACCGTTGGGTGATTTTTTTGTACGACGTTTCCATTCGCGTCATAACGATAACCGCCTACAGACAGCTGTCCCTGCGCTAAGGCATAGACTTTACCGTCTGCGGCCCTCAATGGGGTCAGCAGTAGGCTGCCCCCCACCAGACTGCGCGCATCTCCGGCCGATGTCACCGCTATGTCCAGCGTATCGCCCTCTCGGGCAAACGTTGGTAAAGCGGCACTCACCATTACCACGGCAACGTTTCGGCTCTGCGCCTGATCCGCAGGCACAGTCAGATTGAACTGAGCCAGTGCATTTGACAAAGCTTGGCGGGTGGCCCGATTTGTTGTTGAGTCTCCTGTACCAGAAAGACCCGTAACTATGCCGGTGCCTACGAGCATGTTCTCACGCCAGCCCTGGAACTTGCCGAGGTCTTTAACGCGAACTATATTGGCGTGTGCACTCCATGTCAGGAGCGAAACCCCAATCAGCACCCAAAATTTTGCCCCCCATGGACACGATTGACGTCCGCGGTGGGTGAGGCTGCGCAGACTTGAGAAAGTGAACGAATCGAAATAGTTCATCAGAACCCAGACCAATCAAGAAACTTACGCCACCAAGGACGTTGGTTGCGTTCAGCAATATCACCCTCGCCAACGTAGGTAATCTTCGCATCTGCCAAACGGCTGGATAACACCAAATTGCCGTCACTTACATCCGCGGGACGAACTCGGCCCTCCAAAGTCACCTTTTGTGGCTCTTCATTCACCACCAAGAGCTGCTCACCCGAGATTTTTAAATCCCCATTGGCAAGAACTTCGCGCACCGTCACCGTCACGGTAGTTAGCACCCTATTGGCTCGCTGTGTACTTCCTCCACCATCAAAATCGCCACCCATCGCAACTCCCAGCTGGCCAACTTGCTTGCCATCATTTTTCACGTCTGCGGTGATCCCATTTTTACGACGTGTGCCGGTTGCAGCACTTGTTGTGGCGCTGGAATTTTCTGCTACTTGCACCGTTAAGGTATCCCCAACTCGGTAAGCCTTGTTGTCTGCCGTCAAGGGGCGATAGGTTTGCTCTTTGTACAAACTTGTTGCGCCAGTCATCTGGACACAAGCAAGCGCTGCAAGCAACAGGCTCAGAAAAAAACGGTAGGCATAAACCGGTTTCATTGTTGTATCTCCAGCAATCCAGGTCCTTTTACTCGGGCCAAAATCGTCCCACCGGCCTTACTGGGTTTAACTCGTATGAACTGACCGGTTCGCCCATCTTGAACCGCCTCACCTTGACTTTCCACAGCTACAGCACCAGAAACTGCGTGAATTTTCACCCACTCTCCACGCGCAACCGTAGGTGCCGGTTCGATATGTGCATAAGTCAATACTTCGCCCAACATCACCGCCCGCCGTAAGCGAAATGGCTGACCCATCAGAGTATCTTGAATTCCAGCGAACTTGGCCGAAGATGGCAAAGCAGCGATTTCAACTGAATGCAAGGCTATATCGCTGACAGCCACTGGCGCACCTGCTGGCGCCGCCTGCCGAACCACTGCCGCCTGCACCCAAGCATTAACCTCAAAGCTTATTGACACTGTCCTTATAAAAATGTCTGCCACGTAAACATCCACCCACACAGACATACGTTTACGAGGCTCCATATCAGCAAAAGTGCGCGTCTGTAGCTTGAGCGGACCAACTGGAAGTGAAAAATCACGAGGAACTCCAACCACCTGAAGCCGAACGTTCTCGCTGCGCTGCATCAACCAGTCTTTGAGCGCTGCTTCTGCAAAGTTGGCAATAGTATTGCCGTTGATCTCATTTGTCACAACAGAGATTTGTATGAAGGGATCGCCCTCCCAGCCAATCTGATCTGCGGGTATACCCAACCTGCGGTTTATCCAGCGGGCTATTTCATCTCTCTCCAGTCGAATAAACTCACCCGCATGTGGCGCACGCCCTAAAGGGAGTGCCATCAAACTGCGCAACAACTCCAAGCTGGAGCAGGTTATCCCAGCCACATCACCCAGGGTAACCATCGTGCCCTGCACTTTTACCTGTGCTGGTAGTTCAATTTTCACACGTGCCCCGCCCCCTCCAGCTTGCACCGCACTCGCCCAACTGCCCACGGCACTCGCAAGCAGCATTACAAGCAATGCACCTCGCCGCAAGAGCCGCAAAGAAACAGTGAAGTGCATCAGACTTACCTACGCAAGCTGTTCACCATGCCAAGCATATCGTCCGATGCTTGCACCACTTTCACACTGGCTTCATAAGCTCTTTGGGCAACCATTAGGTTGACCATCTCATCTACCATCTTGACGTTAGAGCCTTCCAAGTACCCTTGTGCGAATTGCCCCATGTTATCAACCCCTGCCTTGCCATCAATTGGCTCGCCTGAAGCGTCGCTTGATCGGTACAAATTGTCTCCCTGCGCCAACAAACCTTGGGGATTCGAAAACCGGACCAGATCCAACTGGCCCACTTCGACCAATGCAACTTGACCCCCAATACGGACTTGCACCTTGCCATCGTTGCCAATGATCATGCTTTTGGTATTGTCTGGAATAGTAATGTTGGGCTTCAGAGGATGCCCGGCTTGGGTCGACAGTAAACCATCTTTGCCCACCATCAACGTTCCGCCACGACTAAATGCACGTGCGCCGTCTGGCATAGTCACCTCAAAGAAGCCATCTCCCTGAATCGCAATATCAAATGCAGAGTCAGTCTTCTTGATATCCCCCATGTCAAATGACTTAGACATATTTGCAATGCCAACTCCGGCGCTGCGGCGCATTGCAGTACCGAGTAGACCAACCTCCATAGGCGATCCCGACTGCGGCAAGCGCTGGGCTTGGGACACCATCAGGTCGGTGAAACTCAAGCGCCCCTTTTTAAACCCCGTCGTGACTACGTTGGCCAAATTATTAGCAATGGTGTCCACATGAAGCTGCTGGGCTTGCATGCCTGTGGCCCCGATGTAAAGAGAATCAAACATAACAAAGCTCCAAGAAATAAAAACGTTTGCGAATCAAGATAACTCGCCCAGTTTTCGCACCGCAGTTCCAATCATCTCGTCATACCCTTGCGCAACTTTTTGCATACTCTCAAAATGACGCATGGTTTGAATGAGCTGCACCATTTCTAGGGTTGAATTGACGTTGGAGTTCTCAAGGTAACCTTGTCGAATTTGCACCTCGCCATCTTGCATGGCCACAGGGGGCGCACTTCCAACGACCATGCCATCGCCTAAGCGCTGGACAGATTTCGTATCTTCAAATTGAACCACTTTCAGTTGCCCTACCGACTGGGCATTCTCTGCCTTGCTCACTACGCCGCCGCTTTTACGACCCTCAAATACATTGCCACTTGCGTCAATGATGGGCACAGACCCATTCAAAAAGATCTCTCCACCCTTGCCCATGACGGGGTTGCCCTGTGCACTAACCAAGCGGCCACGCGCATCTAATTGAAAATTGCCTTGTCTGGTGTAGGCTGGCCCCTGTTCAGTGCTCACTTCAAAGTAGCCGGGACCTGATAAAGCTACATCTAGACCTTGACCGGTCGACTTGAGCGTGCCCGGGCGTACATCTGCAAACACTTGGAAAGCCGCGGGCTCCGCCCCTTGAATCTGAGCGCTGGCCTGCACCAAGCTGCCCACCAGCTTTTCAAAAGGTCGTGCCACCACTACCTCTCGCTTGTATCCGGGCGTAAGTGCGTTGGCCAAATTTATGGCCACCCTGTCAAGCCTGGCCATATCTTGGCGCATAGCACCCAGTGCAGTAGCTAAGACTGCTTGTGACTCTTGCATGTCCCTCTCCTCCCACTATTGTTCAAAGAATATACCAACATTGTGAAAATGCTTTTCAAACAGCTCTTTAAATTCACAAACTCACAACCCCAAATGACTTCAGCTCTATGTTGTGTGGGATCTCCGTCATCGACAGCACCCGCAAATGCGGCATTACCCGTTCTGACAAAGTGCGCACATGCCGACGTAGCTCTGGCGAGCACAGCAAAACGGGGAGCAAATTGCTCTTCATCATCCGCTCGGCTTGGCTTACCAAACGCACCATAAACTGCTCGGTCATTTTTGGCTCTAGGACAAAAGCTTGTGCGGGCCCAGGGGCCGCGCCCCGTGCGGCCTGAACGCTTTGCAAAAACTGACTCTCAACCGCTGGGTCTAAGGTAATTACATGCAACGCGGTGGCATCACCCAGCAGGCTTTGGCAGATCGCATGCCCCAATCGCTGGCGTACCACCTCGGTTAAGTAATTGGTGTCTTTAGACTGCCTGCCCGCATCCGCCAGCGTTTCCAAAATGGCCTCAATATGGCGAATCGATACTTTCTCGCGTAACAAGTTTTGCAGCACGCGCTGCACATCACTGGCAGAAAGAACCGTCGGCATTAGCTCCTCCACTAAGCTAGGCTGCGTCTGGCGAACGCGGGCTAGCAAACGGTCGGTCTCGCTACGGGTGAGCAAGGCAGCAGACTCGCGCCTGAGCACTTCCGTCAAGTGGGTCATAAACACTGTGGCGGCATCTACCAACGTGTACTTGGCTGCAATAGCGGCGCCGCGCTGGTTCTCATCAATCCACAAAGCAGGCAAACCATAGGTAGGGTCACGCGTAACCTCGCCAGGAATCGACTTCACGTCACCCCCGGGGTGAATGGCCAAGATACGGTTGTCCCGTGCTTCGCCCTTGGCGCTCATCACGCCATCCAGATGAATTTCATAGCTGTAGGCCCCCAGGCGAAGCGCATCTTTGAACCGCACTCGCGGCAGCACCAAACCAAACTCTTGGGCGTGTTGCTTGCGAAATGCGGCGATGCGCTCCATGAACTGGCTGTTAGGCTGGTTGACCAAAGGCACCCAATAGCTGCCCACATGCACCTCAATAGGCTCTACAGCCAAAGAAGCATACGGGTCATCAGCAGCAGCGCTAATATTGCCATCTACCCCATCGCTTGGTGCGCTGGCCTCATCAGTAGCCGCCGCTTTAGAGCTCAACACCCGATACGATATCCAGGCCACGCCAGCCACTACGCTCATTACTACCAGAGTTGGCCATACAGGAATGCCAGGGAGGATCAATAATCCACCTAAGGCACACAAGACCAGTAGCAGAGTCTTGGGGAACGAGGTGAGTTGGCGAAGAGCCTCTTGGCTCAAATTGGCGTCAGACGCTGAGCGCGTAACAATAATGCCGGTTCCTACTGAAATAACCAAAGCAGGCACCTGGGTCACAATGCCGTCGCCAATTGTCAGCAAGGTGTAGGTTTGTAGCGCTTGTGCCCAGGGCATTTTGTGCTGCATCACCCCAATCACTATGCCGCCAATGATATTGATCAGCAAAATAATAATGCCCGCTATGGCATCGCCCTTTACAAACTTGCTGGCGCCGTCCATGGCGCCATAAAACCCGGCCTCTTTTTCAATGTTTTTGCGCCGCCGTTGCGCCTCCGCCTGGTCTATAAAGCCCATGTTCAGGTCGGCATCAATACTCATCTGTTGGCCTGGCATGCTGTCTAGCGTAAAGCGCGCTGCCACCTCAGATACCCGCTGAGCGCCATTGGTAACCACCACGTACTGCACCACAATCAATATCAAAAATATGATCAGGCCAATAACGTAGTTGCCTCCCACCACATAGGCTCCAATAGCACCAATCACCCGACCCGCATCTGCGTCCGACAAAATTAGCCTGGTCGCGGCTACATTAAGCGACAAGCGAAACAGCGTTGCCACCAAAAGCAACGACGGAAACGTAGAGAACTCAACCGGCCGAGCCATGTAAAACGTAAGTAGCAATATCAAAAACGCAAAGCCAAAATTAGAGAGAATCAAAAAGTCCAACACCCCACTGGGGATAGGTGCAAAGAGCACCACTAAAATACCCAGCACCAGCAAAACGATCGCTAAATCGCTGTGTTTACCAAAGAATTTTTTTAACATATAGGGGATTCTGCAAGCCTCTCGCGGCGCTCACGCATGGCAAAAATCCAAACAATAATGCGCGCTACATCTGGATATAAATGCTGGGGCACATAGTGGTCTACCTCCATGTCGTGAAACAACTTGCGCGCCAACTCAGGGCTCTGCACGATGGGTATTTGGTGCTTGGTCGCAATTTTCCGCATGGCCGCTGCTAAGTGGCCCGAGCCCTTCGCCAGCATTTGTGGTGACTCCATTTGGCCGCGCTCATAGCGCAGCGCAACGGCTACATGGGTAGGGTTGGTTAGCAGCACATCGGCGTTGCGCGTTTTTTGCAGCGACAAACTGCGTTTGAGCATTTCCTGGCGTAGCTCGCGCAGCCGGGCCCGGACGCGTGGGTCGCCGTCGCGGTGCTTGGACTCGTCTTTCAAGTCGCGGTGGCTCATGCGCATTTTCTTGGCAAACTCGTGGCGGGTGTAGCCAAAGTCAAACAGCGCTATCACTCCCAGCATTAACGCCATCTTCAGGCCCAAGCTGGCAATATCGTCAATCAAGGTGCGCAGGTAGCCAACCGCCGATAGATTTGCCAACCCGTAAAACTGAGGGGCCAAACTTTTTAGCGCGTAGTACGAAACCCAAATAAAAAGCACTAGCTTCACACACGTGCGAGCTCCGTTAAAAAGCGTTTGCATCGAAAACAGCTTCTTAAAACCATTCACCGGGCTAATGTGTTCCAAATCCGCTTTAATCGGGTCCCAAGACAATATAGGTCCCGTTTGTACTAGGTTGCCCACTATGGCGGCCAGCATAATCGTTATAAACAGTGGCACGCACAGCGCCAGGCCGCTGCTCAGGGCAAATGCAGTCAAATACCACAAATTGGCTCCGCCCGGCTCTACGTTGATTGCGCGCAGCAGGAGCGCCTGGTCTACCCGAAATTGATCGCGCACAGACTCCCAGCCATGCCACATTAAAAATACAATAGCTACAGCAAAAACAATGGCTGAGGTGAAGTCTGCACTCTTGGCCACCTGCCCCTTCTCTTTGGCTTTCTCTAGCTTATAAGGAGTGGCAGCTTCGTTGCGGTCTAGGTCTTGCTCAGCCATAAGATAGGCTCCTGCAAAGTGGCTGCGGGCAGACCCAGCATGTCGTTCCAACTGGTGTAAATGCTGGCGTATACCCGCATCATTACTCCGCCTATTCCCAAAAACCAAAACGCCAGCGCAATCAACCCCACAACAATCTTCACCGGGATGCCCATGGCAAACATGTTCATCTGCGGTAAATTGCGCGCCACTACCCCGAGCGCAAACTCTACTAGTAGCACACAAAAAACTACTGGCGCGGCCAGCGCAAATGCCAAGCCAAACAAGCCCGCCACCTGGGCAAACACCGCCGGGGCGGCATGTTCATAAGACCAACCGGCACCCAAAGGAAACTGCTCCAGACTAAATGCTATACCCCGCAGCAGCGCATGGTGCCCATTGACGAGGAAGAAGACTACTACCGCTATCTGGTTAAAGGCCGAGGTCAAAATGGGGAGGTTGCGCCGACTCAACGGGTCAAACACCTGGGAAATGCCAAAGCCAATTTGAATATCCAGCATGTGCCCCGCTAGCGAAAAAGCCGCAAACGCCACCAATATACCTAGCGCCATAGTCATGCCAATGGCCATCTCGGCCAGTGCGGCCTGAACCAGTGCAGCTGCATCCATAGGCACAGGGGCCTGCGGCTGCAAACCTGCCGACAGTGCTACCGATAGGGCCAGCACCAGCAACACCCGCACCACTGTGGGTATGCTCATGGCGTACAAAATGGGGGTCATCATAAAAATGACTGACAAGCGCAGCGCCAACAGCAACACTGCGTTGGCGCTAGCACCCCACTGGCTTAAGAAAAAGTTGCTCACCATTGGCTGTGCCGCACCCAATCAACTGTCAAAACATGGCCGGTATGCCCGACCACAGCTGGGTAGCAAACTGGCTTAGCTTCTTTAGCATCCACGGCCCAAACATGATCAGCGCCAACCCAGCCGCAAAAATCTTGGGCACAAAGGTAAGGGAAATCTCTTGCACCTGCGTTACCACCTGCACAATGCTGATGAGGAGCCCCACCAGCATGGTCAGCCCCAGCACCGGCAAGCAAACAAGCAGGCCAGTCCAAAGCAGGTCTGACATCATTTTCAAGGCAAAATCAGCGTGCATATTCAGTAGAAGGCAGTGCAAAGAAAACGGGCGTAGCTTTATTGCTAGCCCAGCCGGTAGCTGACGCGCATCTTACCTGCCAGTCAAATGCCCCTGCTTGTTGCGCCGCAGCAAAGGTCGTAGGTTCAAATCCTACTCGCGCAACCAACAAGATAGCGGTATTCCGCTGCAGCAAAGGCTCACCGAGGTGAGCCTTTTTTGTTTTGTTACGGGGTCTGTGTGACAACGCAGAAACGACATGTGCGAATCAACCTTCAATGTAGCCCCCGATCATCAATGCTGTCTAAAAATGCAATCTTTATCAAGATAACGTAGCTGCTAGGCCCTTTTACCCATCCTTATATCGTCATTACCGCAAATACGAGTATGGCAAACTTAACTAGAGGACTTGGAAAAGCAGTCTAGTCTTATTGGTATTGAGCCCAGACTAGCCCTGGCTCCTAGATAGACATGACAACTTTTGGTACCCATCAGTAAAACTAGATCGACAAGAAAAGATAAGCAATGGGAAAGGCCTGTTAGAAAAAATTAATGTTGATTTAGGGAAACTGCGCATAACCCATCAATCTGAGCTTTGACTGAGTAACACAACAAGCATGAAACAAATCAACCTTGGTACTACAGGATTCGAATTGTTTAGCAAGAGAAAGTGCAAACGGTTCTTTCTTGAAGAGCTCAACCTGAGCATGCAACTGCTGGCCGCACCCTGCTCAAGAAAGAAGACAGAAGAGGATACGTGCGTTCTAAGGCAAACGGCCATGCGCACTGGTAAACGTAAAGCATTGGATAAGCTTTGGCTTTGGGGCAACTTGTCAGACAAAGCTGAGCATATGAAAGCCAACGTGCGGACCAGGTGCGGACACCCATATGGGGCCATTAAATGCCAATGTTTCACAACTCGCGCTATGGCAAGGGTGGCCCAGCCCTTACTTAGTTAAATCAACTAATTCTCATCATGAAAATCTTTGTTACAGGTGCTTGTGGTTATAAAGGTCACGTTCTCGTTCCCAAGCTATTGAATCGCGGCTATCAGGTTGTGGCTTTTGACCTTATGTGGTTTGGTAATTATCTGCAACATCATCCCCAGTTAACCTTGATTAAAGGTGATGTACGTGACATTGAATCTATCAATCTGGATGGTATTGACTGCATCATCCACCTCTCATCGATCGCCAATGACCCTTGTGGTGACCTCGACCCCAAGCTCACCTGGGAAGTCAGTGCCTTGGCCACCATGCAGTTGGCAGACAAAGCGAAGCGCAAGGGTGTGAAACGTTTTATATACGCATCTTCCGGCAGCGTGTACGGCATCAAAGACGAATTACACGTGACGGAAGACCTGGAGTTAAAGCCCATCTCCGAATACAACAAAACCAAAATGGTGGGTGAGCGCGTGCTGCTCAGTTATTCTGACGACATGGTCGTGCAGATTGTTCGTCCAGCCACAGTATGTGGTGTATCGCCTCGCATGCGCCTTGATGTTTCAGTCAACATGCTGACCATGCAAGCGCTCTCCAAGGGCAAGATCACCGTGTTCGGTGGTTCGCAGACCCGCCCTAATATTCACATTGACGACATCACCGACGTTTACCTCCACCTGATTGACCACCCGGAGGTGACTGGCGTGTACAACGCTGGCTTTGAGAACATCTCCATCCTGGACATCGCCAAAATTGTGACCAAACATGTGCCTGTTCAGATTGTGGTGACAGAGTCCAACGACCCGCGTTCCTACCGCGTCAACTCCGACAAGCTGCTGGCCACAGGCTTCAAGCCCAAAAAGAGTGTGGAGGACGCCGTAACCGAAATCATCACCAAGTACCACGCGGGTGACCTGCAAGATGACGACCGCTTCTACAACCTCAAGTGGATGGAACAAACCGTCCTGACTAAACAGGCTTGAGTACCGAATTCAGGAAGTATCTATGGACCACAAAGTCCCGTTGGACAGAATTTTTACCAGTTATGCCAGCCGCTTATCTCAGGTGCTGGCCAGCGCCGACTGGTCGGGCGTATCCCATCTGGCGAATGACATGCGCGATGCTTGGATTACAGGTCGCCAAGTTTTTTTCTGTGGCAACGGTGGCAGCGCAGGCAATTCTGTGCATCTCGCCAATGACTACATCTACGGCGTAGCCAAACGCACCGGTGGTGGCATACGCGCTGTTGCGCTCTCGGCTAACACGGCCGTCATGACCTGCTTGGCCAATGACATGGGTTACGACCATATTTACAGTGAGCAACTCGCTGTGCTGGCCAATGAAGGTGATGTGCTGGTCACCCTGTCGGGCAGCGGCAATTCGCCCAACATCCTAAGGGTTCTGGAGCAGGCCAAAGCCATGAAGGTGAAGAGCTATGCCATTGTGGGTTACGACGGCGGCAAGGCCAAAGCGTTGGCCGATATGGCCCTTCATTTTCCGGTTGACGATATGCAGATTGCAGAAGACCTGCAACTGGTGGTGGGCCATATGGTGATGCAATGGCTGTATGAAAACCGGCCTCCTGCCCCCTGATTTTTTTACTAATGAGATTCCATGGAAACCGTTTTCGTCATTGGCAGCAATTCATTCTCGGGTGCCAGTTTTGTGGATTTTGCGCTCCAGCAAGGTGTAAACGTCATCGGCACCAGCCGCTCGGCAGAACCTATTAACGCCATGCTGCCTTACAAGTGGCACGATCACAGTAAATTTGACTTCCATAGGCTGGACTTAAACAAGGATTTTCAAGGCATTACCGACCTGCTGCATGCGGTCAAACCTAAGCATGTCGTGAACTTTGCCGCCCAAAGCATGGTGGGTGAGAGCTGGCTGAGCCCACAGGACTGGTTTATGACCAATGTGGTGTCCACCATCCAGCTGCACGATGTACTGCGCAAATGCGATTTTTTAGAGCGCTATGTACATGTCTCTACGCCAGAGGTGTATGGCAGCTGCTCCGGCTTTGTGGATGAAAGTTTCCCGTTCAATCCCAGTACGCCCTATGCCGTGTCGCGCGCTGCCGCCGACATGAGCCTGCGCACTTTCCATACGGCCTACAACTTTCCGGTGGTTACCACACGCGCCGCCAATGTCTATGGCCCTGGCCAGCAGCTCTACCGCATTATTCCCCGCACTATTTTGTTTATTCTGCTGGGGCGCAAGCTGCAACTGCACGGCGGCGGCGTCTCCACCCGCTCCTTTATCAATATGGCCGATGTGTCCGACGCCACCTGGAAAATCATGAAAAAGGGCCATAACGGTGATGCTTATCACATCTCCACCAGCGAAGTGGTCTCCATCCGTGAACTGGTAGGGTACATCTGTATCAAGCTGGGCGTACCCTTTGAGGACCACGTGGAAGTGGTGGGTGAGCGCATGGGCAAAGACTCGGCCTACCACTTGGACAGTACCAAGGTTCGTACCGAGCTGGACTGGACCGACCGCGTTGAACTGGACAAGGGGCTGGATGAATGCATTGCCTGGGTGAAGGGAAATTTTGATGCGCTTAAGGAGCAACCTTATGACTACCAACACAAACCATAATTCAACGACGACAGGAACAATTCCATGGGCCAAGAAATAGACCTTCTCGTCAATTACCCCAAGACCAAACGAAACCTCGAAGAGCGCCTTGCCGCCAAAAACGAGACAGACCGAGCTATAGCGAGGCAATTTGGCCAAGAATTCTTTGACGGTGATAGAAACCAGGGATATGGTGGCTTCAGTTATATGCCGCGTTTTTGGCAACCTGTCATACCCACTTTTAAAGAATATTGGGCGCTAAACGGCAGTAGTTCAATCCTGGATGTTGGTTGTGCCAAGGGATTTATGCTTCACGATTTTGCAGAACTGATACCCGGTATCACAGTGAAAGGTATTGACATCTCGAATTACGCCATAGAGCACGCGCTTAGTGACATGAAGCCTCATGTGCAGGTAGCCAACGCAACCCAGCTCCCATTTCCTGACAGGTCCTTTGATGTGGTTATTTCTATCAATACTGTGCATAACCTCCCACGAGAAGAATGCGGGTATGCATTAAGAGAAATCCAACGTGTGAGCAAAGGCAAGTCTTTTATAACGGTCGATGCCTATCGGAGTGAGGAAGAAAAGACACGCATGTATACATGGAACTTGACGGCTCAAACCATTATGCATGTTGAAGAGTGGAAAGACTTTTTTGCTGAAGTGGGCTATGCAGGTGACTACTACTGGTTCATACCATGACACCGGATATTGCAAAAAAGCTTTTGTTTCAGATGCGCCGTATTCGGCATGTTGAGCTTGAGATTGCCAGGCGTTACCCTGAAGGAAAAATGCGTTGCCCCGTCCATTTATCCGTCGGGCAGGAAGCAGTTTCTGCTGCAGTTGGACTAGCGCTAGGCCTTTCAGATTTGGCCGTAAGCGGGCATCGCGCTCACGCACACTACCTTGCCAAAGGCGGCAGTTTGCCGGCCATGTTGGCAGAGATTTACGGCAAGATCAATGGCTGCTCGCGTGGCAAAGGTGGCTCAATGCATTTGATAGACGAGTCAGTTGGCTTTATGGGCAGCACAGCCATCGTTGGGGGCACGATTCCTATCGGGGTCGGAATGGCTTACGGCATGAAATACAAGAGAAGTGAGCAGGTGAGTTGCGTTTTTCACGGCGATGCTGCTGTTGAGACAGGTGTATTTTACGAGTCGATGAATTTTGCAGTGGTTAAAAAACTGCCTGTTCTGTTTGTATGTGAAAACAATCTGTATTCAGTGTATTCACCTCTCGCAGTCCGGCAGCCAGAAGGTCGCAGCATCGCATCTATGGTTGCTGGAATGGGGGCTCAGGTTGACACTGGGGATGGCAATGACGTTGAAGAGGTATATGCCAAATCGTGTGAAGCCATCACCGCGATCCGAACTGGTGGCGGCCCTCGTTTTCTTGAGTTTTCAACTTATCGATGGTTAGAGCATTGTGGGCCATCTTATGACAACCATATTGGCTACAGAAGTGAAGCAGAATTTCTTGATTGGAAAAGCCGTGAGCCTATTGCACGCTTCGAATCCCTGTTGCTAACCAAGGGTAAATTGACTGTAAGCGATATCCATCAAATGGATGCAGACATTGCCAATGAAGTTAAATTGGCCTTTGATTTCGCAGAGGAGTCCCCGATGCCAAGTGCTGAAGACGCATTTAGTGATTTGTATTTTGAAGCGCCCCATGTAAATGCAACGTTGATTGATATGGCGGGCTGATATGGCGGTCATTACTTTTGCTCAGGCAATAAACGAAGCATTAACCGAAGCTATGTCTCAGGATGAGAACGTTCTTTGCTACGGATTGGGCGTTCCAGATCCAAAAGGTGTTTTTGGAACGACACTTGGCCTTCAGGAAAGATTTGGATCTGAGCGCGTTTTTGATATGCCAACGTCCGAAAACGCGATGACGGGTATTGGAATCGGTGCGGCTATGTATGGTCTGCGTCCCGTGATCACCCATCAGCGCATGGATTTCGCACTTTTGTCTATGGACCAAATAGTCAATAATGCCGCTAAATGGCGTTTCATGTTTGGAGGCCAACGTGGTGTCTCCTTGACAGTAAGAATGATTTTAGGTCGGGGTTGGGGACAAGGGCCGACACATTCACAAAATCTACAGGCTTGGTTTGCTCACATACCGGGTCTAAAAGTGGTGA
>JBILKC010000185.1:0-5733 GCA_044376885.1 Hylemonella sp.
TGAAACCATGACCCCTGGGGTGACGCTCTGCCCCGTCTATAAATCTGAAGTCGATGTCGTAAATACTTTTGCCCTCTTCAAACCGGTCAATCAAATACAGCGGTGCGCCGCCTATGCCTTTGATCGCTGGTAGACGAAGCTCCATGGGTCCTGTAGGAACTTCAATGGGCTGGGCTCCCATCTCCAAAGCACGGGCATAAGCCTTGTGAGAGTCTTTGACACGAAATGCCAGAGCACAAGCACAAGGGCCATGTTCAGCAGCAAAGTATCCAGCCAAACTTTTAGGCTCACGGTTGACAATGAAATTGATATCACCCTGACGGTAGAGCACCACATCTTTAGATCGGTGGTGGGCAACAAGAGAGAAGCCCATTTTTTTAAATAGTGGCTCGATCGTGCCACCCTCAGGTGAGGCGAACTCTACAAACTCAAAGCCGCACAAGCCCATTGGGTTTTCAAATAAGTCGGTCATTTTTTCACCCTGGATTGAAATAAACGGAGGCTAGATTTTCTCTGGCAATCTTAGTTGAATCTTCTTCTCAAGACAGCACCGGAGTTTTCCGTGGACTGCGCTGGCCAATGGCAAAGACGATAAAGGTGCTTTACGCTCAGGCGGCGCTCGACCGCAGAATAAAACGCATAGCCTAATTAAGATCCAGTATCCGATCTGGGTTTGTGATTGCATGTCATCGACTTGTGTGCCTCGGGTGAAGAGAGAATAAGATCGGACCCATGGACCCGGTACTTGAGATTGCACTGCGCCTTGTTGCCGCCACACTCTTAGGCGGCTTTATCGGCTTGAACCGCGACCTGCACGGCAAGCCGACAGGTGTGCGCACCATGGGGCTGGTCGGTCTCGGGTCGGCCTTGATCGTTTGTACGGCAGGGCTCGTGGGCGGCAATGGTGATGCAACCCGAGCTGTCCAAGGCATCGTCACGGGCATAGGCTTTCTTGGCGCGGGTGTCATCGTCAAGAATTCGAACTCTGAGCGCATTCACGGCTTGACAACCGCAGCCTCAATCTGGCTCACAGCCGCGCTGGGCGTGACCTGCGGGTTGGGCTACTGGGTGCTGGCGCTGGTAGCCACGGTACTTAGCTTCATGGTGTTGATTTTGGGTGGCCCGATCGAAAAGGCCATTCACAGCCGCTGGCCGCACAAACCTGAAGAACTGGACACACCACCATGACCCTGCACTTGCGGAGCGCTTTCCTTGCAAAGGTCCCGTACTGTTTTGTTTTTCTTGGCCAGCGGCCCTAGCCTTGACTTGGGTGATCGTCGGTGGGTTAATAAAACGCGATATCCATGCCGATATAGTGTTTAATAGCGCTTAATCGTTCAGAAGGAAATGCTGGCTATGCGATCCAACCGTGTTTCATTTGTGCAGTCCGGGGCGCTGCGCCTCGTTGTTTCTTTTTGTGCGCTGCTGACTGTTGCCGCTTGCGGCGGCGGTGGCGGTGCCAGCGGGACACCGCCGGTCATTGCCCCAGCCTCGGTTGAGCGGCAAGTCAATGCAACGCTCACAGACATCAGCATCACTGCCGCTCCCAGTACGGCAGAGGCACCCCATGTGGCGATCAACCCGTCGCCAGCGGTCAGCGCGAGGGGCAAGTTGTTGGTGTTCATCCCAGGCTCCAGGGGGGTTCCGACGCAGTACACCTTCATACTCCGGGCCGGTGCCACGCGGGGTTTCCATGCGATCGGACTCAATTATGAAAACCAAACGGCGATGGGCAGCCTTTGCCAGACCAGCTTGGTCTCTGACTGCTATTGGAATGCCCGCAACGTGGTTGTCTTTGGTGGTGGCTTGCCAGTGACGGGTCAGAGTCCGGTGTCTTCAGCCGATTCCATCGTTAACCGCTTGAACAAGCTGCTGGTCTGGCTCAAGGCAAACAACCCCGCTGAGAATTGGGGACAGTTTTTAACCGCAGATAACACCGTTGATTGGAGCAAGGTGGTGCTTGCAGGACACTCGCAGGGAGGAGGGCATGTTGGCGTATTGGCCAAAACGGTTTCACTGAGCCGTGCGATCTACTTTTCATCCCCCGAAGACTGGAATAATGTGACAGACCAACCCGCCAACTGGACCGCCGTCAGGGCCAACGTAACATCAGCGGCCTTGCAGTACGGTTTCGGCGCAGACAGCGACACGCTGGTGCCCAATCCGCATGCTTTTGCGCATTGGGATAACTTGGGATTGGCCAAGCCAGGTTCGGGACCGGTGTTGTTTAACGACGGGGGTACACCGGCATCCAGCTCCCGGCAATTTCGAACCTCACTGTCCTTTAACCCGGCCAGTACCGCGCTGACACTTGCGCTCAAGAATCACGGAATCACGGTGGTCGACACGTCCACACCGCTTGATGGAAATGGAAAGCCCCTGTTCGATACCAACGGCGTTTGGGAGTACCTGTGTTTTCAGTGAACTGGCGCCAACGGTTTGGCCGTTTCGTCGGTACGGCGCTCGTGGGCTGGTCTTGCTTGGCCAGTGCGCAGGAGTCCCTGCAGCTGCAGCGGCAAGACCACAAACGTGTGCAGGCCACTGCCTACACACCCGTCGCAGGTAGCTGCGCCGGTGTGGCTGTCATTTCGCCGGGTGCGGGTGGCTCTGAAAAGGGTTACCGGTACTTGGGAGACGCGCTGTCTGCTATGGGTTATCTGGCCGTGGTGGTGGCTCACCAAGAGAGTGGCAGAAGTGCACTGCGTGAGCAAGTACGCCGCGAGGGCTTGCGGGATGGCTTGGCCGAACTGATCACCGACCCCGATGCCTATCGAGGCAGGCTGCAAGACATTGCCGCCGCCAGGCAATGGGCAGACACCCGCTGCAATTCTGCGATCAAGCTGCTGATCGGACACTCCATGGGTGCTGCCACTGTCATGATTGAAGCGGGCGCGAGAAACAAAGTGGACGCCCAGGGCAGCAACTCTTTTACGGCCTACATAGCCCTGTCGCCGCAAGGCGTCGGTTCGATATTCCCTCAAGGCGCTTGGTCGGATATCCGAAAGCCGGTGCTGATGCTGACCGGCACCCGCGATACGGAGCTGGGTGGGGCCTCGTGGGAAACCCGCACCGAGCCCTACAAGGACATGCCGCCGGGGTGCAAGTGGTTGGGTGTGATTGACGGCGCGAGTCACCTGAACTTTGCGGGCAACGGGTTGTCAGGTAAAACCGAGTTGCTCACCGGCAGAACCATCGGTGCTTTTCTGCAAGGCATTCGCACGGGTGACTGCAAAATGCCAACACCTTTTGTCGGAATGGACCTGATCTCCAAATAGGCATCAAGCACATGATTAAGGTAAGAGGGACGGGACCAGGAATATAAAAAGAAAAGCCTGCTATCAATGAAATAGCAGGCTTTCTATACCCCGTAAGGGAAATTTGGCTCCTCGACCTGGGCTCGAACCAGGGACCTACGGATTAACAGTCCGGTGCTCTACCGACTGAGCTATCGAGGAACAAGCCTGTGATTATATGCATTTTTTTACCGGCTCTAAGGGGCTTGGTCTACTAAACTTGGTCGCGCCGCTAGTGTTCAAGCTAGACGGACATTTATAACGATACTGGAGACAATTTCATGCGAGTTCCTCTTTCTGAAGGTTTGCACAAGCTTGTGCGTATGGTTGGCGTGGCCATGGCTTTGGGTTGTGCCGGGGCCGCCTGGTCCCAGGCCTATCCCAACAAGCCCATCAAAATGATCGTGCCCTTTGCAGCGGGTGGTACCACCGATGTGGTGGCACGCCTGGTGGCGCAGCGCATGAGCGAGACCATGGGGCAGCCGGTTGTGGTGGATAACCGGGCCGGAGCCGGGGGTGCCATAGGTGCCGATGCCGTTGCCAAGGCCGCACCCGATGGCTACACCATCCTGATGCACAACATTTCGTTTCCGCTTTCATCGGTGGCACAGGCCTTGGCCAACCGCTCACCGTTTAATGCCGAGACCGACTTTGCCGGTATTTCCATTGCCGTCTATGTGCCCTTTGTGTTGACGGCCCACCCCGGTGTTCCGGCCAACGACCTCAAGGAACTGGGTGCGCTGTTAAGAAACAACCGCAGTTTGCAATACAACTTCGGCTCAACCGGCCCGGGCTCTGCTGTGCATGTGTTGGGTGAAGCGTTCAAACGCGAGGCCAAGGTGGACATGCAGCATGTGCCTTTCCGTGGTGCAGCGCCCCTGAAGCAGGAGATGTTGGCCGGACGCATACAGATTGGTGGCGACCAACTCTCAACCTCTTTGGCGGAAATTCGCTCGGGAACGCTCAAGGCCCTGGCAACCAATGCCTCCAAACGCATACCCGCCTTGCCTGATGTGGCGACCGTGCGTGAGCAGGGTTTCCCGTCGCTTGAACTCGAAGGCTGGAACGGCTTGTTTGCACCGGCTAAAACACCGCGCGACATCATTGACCGTTTGCAGCGGGAAGTGGCTGCAGCGGTGCGCCACCCCGAGGTGATGAAACGCCTGATTGAAATGGGTGCCGAGCCTGTTGGTTCTTCCCCCGAGCAACAAACCGCCATGCTGATCAAGCAGATGGATCAGTTCCGTGCGGTCATCCGCGACATGAAGCTGGAATAAGAAGCTTAGAAACTGCTCAGGCAATGCTGCAGCTCAGCTGCGGCAGCCTCTGGATTTTCTGCGCCGGTAATGGCGCGAACCACCGCCACCGAGCTCACACCGCTGCTCAGAACCTGTGGGAATTTGTATGCATCTATGCCGCCAATGGCGACCAGCGGGTAGTCCCGCATGAGCTTGGCATAGGCATGCAAACGGGCAGTTCCCTGCGGCGGGGTGACCATGCGTTTGAGAGTGGTCGGAAAAACCGCCCCCATGGCAATGTAGCTTGGGCTTAATGCATCGGCGCGCATCATTTCTGCATAGCCGTGGCTGCTCAGGCCCAGGCGCAAGCCGGCTGCACGAATCACGTCGATGGCGGCGCTGTCCATGTCTTCCTGGCCCAGGTGAACGCCATAGGCACCGGCCTCAATCGCCGCCTGCCAGTGATCGTTGATAAACAGCAAAGCAGAGGTGCCTTGTACTGCAGCAACCGCTGCTTGGACTTCCTGTTTTACCGCCTGCGCATCGTCTGACTTGAAGCGCAGTTGCACGGTAGGCACGCCTGCACGCGCCATACGACCTACCCAGGCGGCATCTGGCAAAACGGCGTACAGGCCCAGGCGTTTGGGGGATGGCAAAAACGCATCGGTGCGGGGCCAGGGCCGCATGCCGAAATCCACCGCCTGATCGGGCCAATGGGTGGGGTTGAAATCACCGGTACGGTTGACCATGGCCTGCCAGGCCCTGGCCACACATTCAGCATCAATGTCGATAAAACCCAGTGCCAGGCAGGCTGCTTTGGCATGGGCATACACCTCACCGCCTTCAGGCACTACCGCAGGGTTGGTGGCTGAGCTGTGCGGTACGGTCAGCGCCAGTGCCTGATGCGCGCTGACGATGGCTTGTGCTTGGGGTGTCATGCTTGTCATAGGTCCTGCGCGTGGTGCCAGAACGGTGTGCCCAGTACCGGGGTGCTGGGTTGTGCGGCATTTTGCTCAGACATGGCACCCGACAGATAGGCGTCGCGTCCGGCTTGGGTGGCTGCCGCAAACGCGCCTGCCATCGTCACCGGGTCTTGGGCCAGCGCCACCGCTGTGTTGAGCAGCACGCCGTCAAAGCCCCATTCCATGACCTGACAGGCGTGTGAAGGCAGGCCCAAGCCGGCATCAACCAGCATGGGCACA
>JBILKC010000186.1:0-5727 GCA_044376885.1 Hylemonella sp.
CCTTCATTCACCCGTTTTCCACTCGCCACGGCCCTGGCGGCTTCGTTGATGTTCGCCAGTGGTCTGAGCTATGCCCAATTGGATGCCGCTGGAAATGCCCAGCCGGCGCAGCAACGCCAGTCTTCTGAGTCAGCCGGTGTCTTGATTTACCGCGGCACCACCTTTTCATTGAAAGCGCCGACCGCCGAGCCCCTTTTTCGCTACGAACGGCGGGTGGGAACCACCTCACGCGGCCTCTCGGCTTCACATGTAACCAGCGACTCTAAGGGTAAACTTCAAATCGTAGAAACTGCAGAGTACAACCCTGGGTATGAGTTGCAACGGTTTGAGGTTGCAAACAAGCAGGGCGGTTTCAGCGGCTCGGTTCTGGTGAGTGACGACGGGCAGCATCTGCAATACAACCTGAATGACAACGGCAAGGTCAGCACCGCCAAGGAAGACGTAAGCGAACCAGTGATCACCGGACCGTCGATGTTCGGTTTCATTCTTAAAAACTGGGATTTTTTAAAGGCCGGCAATACCATTCCAGTACGCATTGTGGTATTGCGCGAGAAGACGACATACGGCTTTGATGTGCGCTTTGAACAAGAGGCCAACGGCCAAACCTCGTTTTCCATCGTTGCCAGCAGCTTCATCATTCGGATGGCGATTGCGCCACTACGTGTCGTGTTCGACACCACAAGTCGCAACATACGGCGCTATGAGGGCCGGGTTCCGCCGATGGAAACCGTGGCCGGCAAGCTCAAAGACCTGGACGCCCGGGTCGACTACACCATGGTTGCAAGCAGCTACAGGTAAGCAAAATGACGAGTTCCTTCTCCGCTTTTCTACATCACGTCGCAGCATTCACGGTATTTGCCTGTGCTGTCCTGTCATTAGTTTTGCTGCAGTTCAAGTTCAATTTAAGGGTTGCCAAGCAATTGCAATACACGGACATGGTCAACGGGATCGCCGCAACTCTGGTTCTTTTGATCGGAATGATCCGTATTTTTTACACTGAAAAAGGCGCAGATTACTATTTCCACAACGTGCCTTTCCTAGCCAAACTGACGCTCTATGGACTGGCCAGTTTTCTTTCAATCGTACCGACGTTTGAAATTTTTCGTTGGAAGAAAACGCTAAACCAAGGGCAACTGCCGGTCGTGACCGATACAAAATTTGGTCAACTCCGCGCCGTCGCAATAGGACAAGTGCTTTGCATCCTTGGGATGATGTTGTGTTCCAGTTTGGCGGCGCGGGGCATAGGCTCACTGGTTTAACCAAGGATCGTTTTCACTGCCACCAAAAGTCTGCACCAAAAAATCCATAAACACCCGAGTGCGGGCAGGCACGTTTTTTCGGGTCGGCATGGAGGCAAAAAGACTAAGGATGGTACCGCGCCACTCAGGCAAAACCCGCATCAAACGGCCCTCGCGCAGAGCGTCAGCCACCATAAACGAGGGCAGGCCCGCCACGCCCAGACCCGCCAGTGCTGAGGCCAGGATCAAGTCGAGTTGACTGGTTGATAAAGCGGGAGGGTGCAACGCCACGGTTGCCACGTTGACCGCACCCACACTGCGATCGGGTGTTTGCCTAAACAGCGTAAGTTCGCGGCGCACAGCCGAAACGGCTGGGAGCAGGCCTTCATGGTGCTGCAAATCGTTTGGCGTCAGTGGGATGCCATAGCGCTTCAGATACGTGGGCGAGGCACAAATCAAAAAGGTAGAGCGTGCCAACTGGCGCGCCACAAAATCCCCTTGCAGCGGCTGCTGCCCAATCGACAAAATCGAGACATCAAAGTTTTCATCGGCCGCTTGCACCGGGCCGGGTGTGGCCAGTTCCAAACCAATACGGGGATAGAGCGCCCGAAATCGAGGTAAGTGCAGGGCCAACTGATGCGTAGCAAAAGCCGGAGGGCACAACACACGCAGGGTACCGCGAGTTTGGTCGGTGGAATTGCCCGCCATAGCGTCGGCATCTTCTAAATCTGCCAACAATTGCCTGGCCCGCTCCAGATAGACTTCACCAATTTCGGTGAGCGCCAGGCTGCGGGTGGTGCGGTTTAGCAGCCGAGCGCCGAGGTGCTCCTCCAAATCAGCCAAGGAACGTGTGACCACTGTCGGGGCGAGATCCAATGTGCGAGCCGCACCGGCAAAACTGCCGTCGGCAATGACTTGGATAAACACACGAAGCGCGCGCAGTTGGTCCATCAGGTCATTGTTCCACCTTTTTGCTGGGCGGTATTAACCACCGGCGGCCAGATTGACCTCAAAGATCGGTGCCTGGCGCGCTGCCAGCCTCCCAGCCTGGCTCACATTGCGCCCCGCAAACCTCCCTTGCATCACAACCGTCGTCCCACATGCAGAAGAAATGTTGAAGCCTTCGCACTTGAAACGATAGGAATAATAGTCAGCAAACAAATAAAGAGCTTTGAAAACATCATATGTATCCCGCAGTTCACGAATAGAAAGTAATAACCACGACAGAATGAACCAGTTTATTGCCTCATTGTGTGAGCGACCGGTTTAGCGGTCAACGCTAGTAGCCACGGGCCAACTGCTGACGTCATTGAATGACTGCAATGGAGCAGCCAAACTGTGCGTCATGCTCCAGGGCTATTGAAGTTGGCTGGGTTCGCATGGCGAGTTGGCATCTCATTTCACCTTCTACCAACCCTCGGAGCAATCTGTACTTCTACACAGAGTTGCTCGGAAGCTACTGCGACCATTTGAGCGATTACAACAATCGCTGCGGAGCTCTAACCTGGTACTAACCCCGCTACGTTGGTAGGCTTAAAGTTTCTTAAAGGTGTGCAATTGCGATTTACCCAAGTAGTGCACGCCGAAAAACAGGCCTCCAAGGGAGCCCGCTTTGGACATGTCGCCTGACATGCGCACCACAACATGATCGGCAGTTTCTTCCAGCAGGTCGGCATCCTTGGACACCAACAGCATGGGGGAAACCAGACCTGCCGCCTTTCCGCCGACCAAGTGCAAACTGCCCAGCTCGGCCGTCACACCCCGTGACTCCAGTTCACCCCGTGCTATGCGTTCCATGGTCTGGCGCAATACCTTGGCACCAGTGACCAACTCCGCCCGCACAGCGGCCAGAAGCTGGGGTGATGGCGATTTGAACTCTGCCACGTTATAGGCAGTAGGCAAGTGGTACATGTATCGTCCGGTCCATCCGGAACCTTGCACTTGAAACACCATGGCGATCCGGTACTTGTCGTCCACGCATTCGGTGATGAAAGCAAATGGCTGCAATTGGAAGCCCC
Source organism: Hylemonella sp. (assembly GCA_044376885.1). GTDB lineage: Bacteria > Pseudomonadota > Gammaproteobacteria > Burkholderiales > Burkholderiaceae_C > JBEIGE01. The sequence continues at coordinate 3,257 of JBILKC010000186.1, forward strand.
CGCCCGTCTCTTTAAAGAAAGGACTCCCCCGCATTTCAGCCAGTGCAATGTTGTACGGGGATATGCCCCCATAGCTGGCCTCAAAGGCTTGCGCGCTTTGGCGATCGACAGCCGCACCAATCGCACCGCTCACAAAAGGAATGGGCATCAACATCCCGGCGGCACTTTCACCAGGGATAAGCACAAACTGGCTATGCGGGATAGGTGTCGCCTTATCAGGCAAGACTTCAGGCAGTGTGCGCTGCAAACTCACTCCTTGCTGGGCTGACAGATTACTGATCGGGATACTTTTGGGAAGCGGTGCTGCACACCCGGCCAATAGCAAAAGAGATGTGGTGGCAGTCAAAGCTGCCATTCGGGTAAACAAGGTATACATTGCGAATCCAGTACTCAGAATTTAGGTTTTACGTTGACAAAGTTCACCAGATGCGCACCCGTTTTTCCGGTGCGCGCCACATAGGGTCTCCTGGACGGGTACCGAAAGCCTTGTGAAAGGCATCAAGGTGAAGTAGCGGTGCAAAGCTGCGAAGCATGCTGTTTGCGTGGTAGTCGGTAGTTGCCAGCACCCGCAGGCGCTCCGGACGGCCTTTGTAGGCCCACATTTGCGACCAGGCTACAAAGCATCTCTGGTCCGTCGTCATTGCGTCGATCCTGGGTTGTGCTTTGCCGGCAAGAGAGCGTTGCAGCGCTGCGTGGGCCAGCGTGATACCGCCCAAGTCAGCGGTGTTTTCCGTGAGGGTCAGCAAACCGTTGTGTTGCAGTCCGGGCAGGATGGTGAATTCGCTGTACTGCTGGACCAGTACGTCCGTGCGCTTCTTGAATTCAGCATTGGCTTGGGGCGTCCACCAGTCCCGCAAATTGCCTGCAGGTCCGTAACGCCGGCCAGTGCTGTCGAAGCCGTGGGTCAATTCATGACCGATCACTGCGCCGATAGTGCAATAGTTGACCGCTGCATCCGCGCCGGGCTTGTAAAACGGCGGCTGCACGATGGCTGCGGTAATGTCGATGTTGTTGCCTTGCGGGTTGTAAGCCGCATTGACCGTAGTCGGCAAAGTAGCACTCTCGGCAAAGCGGTCCTGCACCACGGGCTTGCCTATCTTGGCCAAGTCTCGGCGCATTAAAAACGCGGCAATTCGTTGTTGGTTCCCGAAATGGTCGTCTGCCCGTATGGCGACGGAACTGAAGTCAATCCAGGTCTGCGGGTATCCAACCTGAATATCCACTTTGGCCAACTTGGCCAGGGCCGCGGCGCGGGTCGGATCATCCAACCAGGGGTTGCTGCGAAGGCGAAGTTCAAACTCGTCTTTGATGTGCCCCACCATGGCAGTGATATCCCGACGAGTGCTTTCAGGAAAATGCGCTTGCACATACAGCTGTGCCATGGGGTGCGAGAGTTGCGCAGTGATCGCCCGAGTAACCTCGCGTTCCCGGCTGGGCGCTACCTGCAATCCCTTGCGTTGCTTGTTAAATTCTTCGTCGAGTGTGCTCCAGGGGCGTCCCAACGCAGAGGCGCGGCTGGACAGCACATGCCAGGCCAGCAGTGTGCGCACCTCCTCAGGTGTACGGGTGCTGAGCATCGTATGCACGGCTTTGAGCCCCTTGATATCCATCACGATGGCGGTTTCAGGCGCGGGTACACCCAGCACTTTGAGTAATGCCTGCAGATCGACCGAAGGGATCAGGGCCTGCACTTCGGCAAAAGCCAGTTTGTTGTACGTGATGTCGGGGTCACGCATCTGCAGTGGTGTGAGCCGTGCAGCAGCGAGTTCGGCCTCCATCTCGACAATGGTTATTGCCTTTTTGCTGGCTGTGGCTTGCGGGTCACCAGCAGCCTGCAGCATTTTGGAGATGAAGCCCAGATACAGGTCGCGCACGCGCTGGCCCGCGGGGGTGTTGTACTCCTGCGGGTCCAGTTGCTGGACGCTGGGGTGAATCATCAGCACGTTCATGGCGCTGTTTTTTGCATCCACGGTGTTCAGCGCGTTGACCAACGGCGAAATGCCGTAACCCAAGGCCAAGCGGGCCGACACTGCACCGCGCTCGGCTGGTGTGTTCACGGCTTGCAGGCGCTGAAGGTCTTCAGCCAGCGGCTGCAGCCCCAAAGTGTCCAGGCGCGCAGTGTCCATGGCGGCGCGGTAATAGTCGCCGATTTGTTGCCGGGGGCTGCCCTGCGGCGATTGATTTGTAGCTGCGTCGCGAATCAGCGCGCTGAGCTGGAGGTCGAGATTGGCCGCGAGTTGGGTAAAACCGCCGACATCGGAATCACTGGGTGGAATCTGGGTGCGCTTGAGCCAGGTACCGTTGGCATAGCGGTAGAAATCCTTGCGCGGATCGACCGTCTTGTCCATGCTCTGTGGCGAATAACCCAGCGACGGGACATCGGTCAGAGCGTTTCCGGCGTGGGCCGTCGGTGTGGCAAGCAATCCGGCCACAACGATAAGGCTGGCCAGTGCAGGGGTGGTTTTTCTGAA
>JBILKC010000187.1:0-5684 GCA_044376885.1 Hylemonella sp.
GCTTGGCTGCTGAACTGACGGGGGACTTTTTAGCCGCCGCCTTTTTGGCAACTAACTTCTTGGGTTCAACCTTGACCATTTTCATTGGGGCCGGCGAAGCTGGTTTAGCGGCTGCTTTCCTGGCGGATGCTTTCTTGGCAGGTGCCCTGGAAGCAGCCAACTTTTCTGCGTCTTTTTTGACCTGCGCCTTGGATGGAAAAGCCTGCGCAACGCCTTTTTTTGCCGCATTCGACCGTTTCAGGCTTGTCAGGGGGGGCGTTGCCGGGGTGGCTTTGTTGGAAGATTTTTCAACCACGCTTGCGGTTACACGCGGTGGTTTATCGGTACCGAACTTGAGTCTGACGGGCTTTTCACCCCACAAGTCTTCCAGGTGGTAGTACTGGCGGATATTGGGCTGCATGATGTGCACCACGGCCTGACCACAGTCCACAATAATCCATTCCCCGTTTTCCTCGCCCTCAATGCGTGGTTTGGCAAAGCCTGCCTCACGGACAGCATCGCGCACGCTGGCTGCCAATGCCTTGGTTTGACGGTTGGACGCGCCCGAGGCAATGATGACGCGTTCAAACAAAGCGGTGAGATGCTCGGTGTTGTACACCTCAATCGCTTGCGCCTTCACGTCTTCCAGGCCATCCACGATGGCGCGTTGGAGTTTTTGGGTGTCTTTTTTGGCGGCGGTTTCAGTCATCATCAGGTGGGCGTTTAGGTGGTTGAGTAGAGGTGATGCGCTTCAATATAACTTGCAACATCGGGACTGACCAGCGGCGCAATGCCCTGGTGAATGGCAACACGGTAACGTATACCTGTTGCGCTGATGTCCATCGTAGGCATGTGGAGCTTGCGAAAGCGGTTTTCAAGATCAGGTGGTGGAACAAACTGGGTCTTGAGCCCTGTCAATCCATCACGATCAGCTACGCAAATTGTAGCAATATCAAGAATCGACCGCCACTGGCTCCAGGTATTGAGAACATCTGCCTGATCTTTGCCCATGACCAGAAAAAACTCAGCGGTCGGATTTTCCGTTTGGAGCTCCCGCAAGGTATCCAAGGTGTACGACGGGCCCTCACGGCGGACTTCCCGGTCATCGACCACCACACCAGGCAATCCCGTCATGGCCAGTTCAACCATGACCAGGCGGTGGACGGCCGATGTCAGGGGCCGCTCTTTGTGCCAGGCTTGACCTGTAGGCAACACCCGCAGTTCATCCAGCTTGAGTTGGTGCAAAGCAACCTCGGTCAGTGCGCGGTGCGCCAGGTGAGGCGGATCAAAGGCGCCGCCAAAAACACCAATACGTCTGACAGGCGTACCCAACGTGCCGGACATCAAAGCCAGTCCCGTCGCACCAGAAAATCGCTGTAAAGTTTGTGTTCAGGAGAACCAGGCTCGGGCTTGTGCTGGTAAGACCAGCTGACGAGCGGCGGCATGGATAACAAGATGGACTCCGATCTACCACCCGACTGCAGGCCGAAGTGCGTGCCTCTGTCCCAGACCAGATTGAACTCGACATAACGACCGCGGCGGTAGAGCTGAAAAGCTCGTTCGCGCTCGGTGCTGACCATGGTCATGCGTTTTTGGACAATCGGCAGATACGCGTCGAGAAAAGCGTTGCCGACGCCCTGCATCATGGCGAAACTGCCCTCAAAACCCAACTCAGAAAAATCATCAAAAAACACGCCGCCGATGCCGCGCTGCTCAGACCGGTGTTTCAGGTAAAAGTACTCGTCACACCAGGTTTTAAAACGCGGGTACTTATCCGCGCCAAAAGGCAACAGCGCTTTGCTGCAAGTGGCGTGGAAATGCACTGCGTCTTCTTCAAATCCGTAATAGGGGGTGAGATCCATGCCGCCGCCAAACCAACAGACTTCCTGGTTATCGGCTCCTTTGGCGGCAAGCATGCGCACATTCATGTGCACGGTGGGGACATAGGGGTTTCGTGGATGAAAGACCAGCGAGACGCCCATGGCCTCAAACGGAGCGCCGCTCAGTTCCGGCCGGTGCTGGGTGGCCGATGGCGGAAGTTTGGGTCCGGTCACGTGCGAGAAGCCGCAGCCTGCACGCTCAAAAACAGGACCACCTTCCAGAATCTTGGTCAAGCCGTTGCCCTGCAATTGCTCGCCGGCTGGTTTTTCCCAGGCGTCGGCCAAAAAAGTGTCGCCGTCAATGTCGGAAATGGCCGACGTGATGCGATCTTGCAGATCCAGCAGGTAACGGCGAACCGGCAACACCTTGGAGTTTTCTTGAACAGTCATGTCGTGATGAAATTAATTTTTGATAGCACGATAACCAATGTCCGTGCGCATTTGCATGCCATCGAACGAGATACCCTGACCAAAGTCGTAGGCTCGGTGTTGCGCCTGGCGCGGGCTGTCCGCCAGCGCCGTCACGCACATGACGCGCCCACCCGTCACCACCACATGGCCGTCACGCAGGGCCGTTCCGGCATGAAAAACCACCGCATCAGCAGCATCCTTGGGCAAGCCGCTGATGATGTCGCCCTGACGCGGATGCATGGGGTAACCATGGGCCGCCATCACAAATCCAAGAGCCGTACGCCGGTCCCAGTCCAGTTCGATCTGCTCCAACTGGCCCTGGCTTGCGGGCTCGGTGGCAGCCATCAGCACGTCCACCAGATCGGTTTTCAGCCGCATCATGATGGGTTGGGTTTCGGGGTCGCCCATACGGCAATTGAACTCCAACGTTTTGGGGTGACCTTGTGCGTCAATCATCAGTCCGGCATATAAAAAACCGGTATAGGGGATGCCGTCCTTTTCCATGCCTTTGATGGTGGGAAAAATAATCTCGCGCATGACGCGGGCATGGACCGTTGGTGTGACCACAGGTGCCGGTGAATAGGCCCCCATACCGCCTGTGTTTGGACCCAGGTCGCCATCGAGCAAGCGCTTGTGGTCCTGACTGGTGGCCAGAGGCACCACATGCTTGCCATTGCACAGCACAATGAAGCTGGCTTCTTCGCCAGCGAGAAACTCCTCAATGACTACCCGGGGCCTGATCTGGCCATCTTCGCTTGCGTTGTGGACCACGCCCAATGCGTTGTCGAGCAACATGAAATCAACCGCCTCATGGGCCTGAGCGGCCGTCAGGGCCACCACCACGCCTTTGCCCGCAGCAAGACCATCGGCCTTGACCACAATGGGTGCGCCTATTTTGTCTATATAGGCATGCGCCAATACCGGGTCGGTGAAGGTGTCATAGGCGGCTGTAGGTATGCCATGGCGCTGCATGAAGGCTTTGGAGAACGCCTTGGAACTCTCCAACTGCGCGGCAGCTCGCGTGGGCCCGAACACGCGCAAACCGTGCGCGCGAAACTCATCAACCACCCCGGCCGTCAACGGTGCCTCGGGGCCAACCACCGTTAGCGCTATGTTTTCCGTAGTAGCCCAAGCCCGTAGCTCCTGGACATCCGTGATGTTGAGGTTTTTTAAGCGGTTGTCGCGAGCAGTGCCACCGTTACCCGGCGCCACATAAACCATCTGCACCTTGTCTGACTGGGCCAGTTTCCAGGCCAATGCGTGCTCGCGGCCGCCCCCCCCGATGACAAGAATCTTCATAGGCTTGCGTTGTGGTGAACCGCCTGCACGTCGTCCAGGTCTTCGAGAATATCAATCAGTTTTTGCATTCGAACCGCCTCATCGCCCTCAAGCTCTATCGTGATTCCTGGCCGCATGGTGACCTCGGCTATTTCAGGCTCCAGACCCGCAGCAACCAGCGCATTTTTGACGCCCTCGTAAGCAGCGTAGGAGGTTAACACTTCGATGGCACCCTCATCGTCGACGATCACATCGTCTGCACCGGAATCGAGCGCAACTTCCAACACCTTGTTTTCATCAGTTCCCGGGGCAAACACCAGCTGGCCGCAATGCTTGAACTGAAAAACCACCGAGCCCTCGGTTCCCATATTGCCGCCATATTTGCTAAAGGCATGCCGCACTTCAGCAACGGTGCGAACCTTGTTGTCGGTCATGGTGTCAACCAGAATCGCAGCCCCGCCAATGCCGTAGCCCTCGTAGCGAATTTCTTCGTACACCTTGCCCTCCACAGTGTCGGTGCCTTTGGCTATGGCGTAATTAACGTTCTTGAGCGGCATATTGGCGGCTTTGGCCTTTTCCATGGCCAGTCTTAACCGCGGGTTGACACCCGGGTCTCCGCCACTCAGGCGGGCCGCCACCATGATTTCCCGGCTCACACGGGTCCAAACCCGCTGGCGCTTTTCATCCTGCCTGCCTTTGCGGTGCTGAATATTGGCCCATTTACTGTGTCCCGCCACGCATAGTCCTTAGAATTTCGTTAATCTATCCGCACGATTGTACTTTTTGAGATTTCCATGGCCAACCCTATCCTTGTTGCACAACATAAACAGACCGAATGCGTGCTGCTGCCCGACAAAGCCAACCGCCACGGGCTGATTACCGGTGCCACCGGAACGGGTAAAACCATTACCCTGCAAACCTTGGCTGAAGGTTTTTCCAAAATTGGGGTCCCGGTTTTCATGGCCGACATCAAGGGGGATCTCACCGGCATCTCCCAGGCCGGAAAAATTGGCGACAAAATGGCTGCGGTACTCAACAGCCGGGGTCTGCCTCAGCCTGAGCCCATAGCCATTCCCGTGACGCTTTGGGATGTTTTTGGTGAACAGGGCCACCCGGTTCGCGCCACTGTGAGCGATCTGGGCCCCCTGTTGCTGGCCCGCATGCTTAACCTCAACGACACCCAGGCAGGCGTTCTGAACCTGATTTTCAAGATTGCGGACGACAACACTTTGCTGCTGCTCGATCTCAAAGATCTGCGCGCCATGTTGCAGTATGTGGGCGATAACGCCAGAGACTTCACCACGCAATACGGCAATGTCAGTGTGGCCAGCATTGGTGCCATCCAGCGTGGCCTGATGCAAATCGAGACCCAGGGCGGCACCCGGTTCTTTGGCGAGCCCATGCTCAATATCAGTGACTTCATGCAGACCGATGCGACCGGCCTGGGCCTGGTCAATATTCTTGCGGCTGACAAACTGATGAATTCACCGCGCCTGTATGCCACTTTTCTGCTCTGGATGCTGTCCGAACTGTTCGAACAATTGCCCGAAGTGGGGGATCTGGACAAGCCCAAGCTGGTGTTCTTCTTTGACGAGGCACACCTGCTGTTCAACGAAGCCCCCAAGGTTCTGGTCGAGCGCATTGAACTTGTGGTGCGCTTGGTGCGTTCCAAAGGCGTAGGGGTTTACTTTGTCACGCAAAACCCGCTGGATATTCCTGATTCGGTGCTGGCGCAGCTGGGCAACCGGGTGCAGCATGCCCTGCGCGCCTTCACGCCCCGTGACCAGAAGGCCGTGAAAGCCACAGCCCAGACCATGCGTCAGAAAGCAGGCCTGAACATTGAAGTTGCCATCTCCGAGCTTGCTGTTGGCGAGGCCTTGGTGAGCATGCTCGACGATAAAGGCCGGCCTTGCGAGACCGAGCGCGTGTATGTCATGCCGCCTGGCAGCCAGATCGGGCCCATCACGGCCGCACAACGCCAGAGCCTGATGAGCAACTCACTGGTGGCCGGTGTGTATGAAACAGTGGTGGACCGCGAATCTGCCTATGAAAAAATTCAAGGGCGAACCCAGGCGCTTACCACCGCCGGCAACGTGCGCGGCCAGGCGGGTACCAGCGCGGAGTCCCCGGCTTCTG
>JBILKC010000188.1:0-5639 GCA_044376885.1 Hylemonella sp.
TGCTCTCGGGTCTGGGGCATGGGGCCATCAGCCGCAGAGCACACCAGAATGGCGCCGTCCATCTGGGCCGCACCGGTGATCATGTTTTTAACGTAGTCGGCGTGACCGGGGCAGTCAACGTGGGCGTAGTGCCGATTGGCCGTCTCGTACTCGACGTGAGCCGTGTTAATCGTAATGCCGCGCGCTTTCTCTTCAGGTGCCGCGTCAATCTGGTCGTAGGCTTTGGCTTCCCCACCAAACTTGGTAGAAAGTACTGTGGCAATGGCCGCCGTCAGCGTGGTCTTGCCGTGGTCAACGTGACCAATGGTGCCTACGTTGACGTGTGGCTTGGTTCGTGCAAATTTCTCTTTACCCATTTCAAATCTCCAATGAACAGTTACCCGTGTCAAGGTTTAATGTTTGCATGATGTTGCTGGTTCGCCTCGCACGGGCACAAGGCGGCACACCATCGCAGACAGCTAACAAGTTACTTGGCACGGGAAGCCATAATGGCCTCAGACACGTTTCTCGGAGCCTCGGAGTAATGCTTGAACTCCATGGTGTAAGTGGCACGCCCCTGGGACATTGACCGCAGTGTGGTGGAATAGCCAAACATTTCAGACAACGGAACCTCGGCCTTGATGGCCTTACCACCACCAACCATATCCTCCATACCCTGCACCATGCCACGACGAGAGGACAAATCGCCCATCACGTTACCGGCATAGTCTTCAGGCGTTTCAACCTCAACAGCCATCATAGGCTCAAGGATGACAGGACCAGCCTTGCGGCAACCATCTTTGAAACCAAAAATAGCGGCCATCTTGAAGGCGTTTTCGTTCGAATCAACGTCGTGGTAAGAGCCGAAGTGCAGGGTGACTTTCACGTCTACAACCGGATACCCCGCCAATACGCCGCTGTTCAAAGCCTCGATCACACCCTTTTCAACCGCTGGAATGTATTCGCGTGGAACCACGCCACCCTTGATGGCATCTACAAACTCAAAGCCTTTACCAGCTTCATTTGGCTCAATTTTCAGGACAACGTGGCCATACTGGCCCTTGCCGCCGGATTGACGGACAAATTTGCCTTCACTGTCCTCGACAGTTTTGCGAATGGTTTCGCGATAGGCCACCTGAGGCTTGCCAACATTGGCCTCCACACCAAACTCCCGCTTCATGCGGTCCACAATAATCTCAAGATGAAGCTCACCCATTCCGGCAATCAGGGTTTGGCCGGACTCCTCATCGGTCTTGACGCGGAATGAAGGATCTTCCTGGGCCAGTCGCTGCAATGCGATACCCATTTTTTCCTGATCAACTTTTGTCTTGGGTTCTACGGCCTGGGTAATAACCGGCTCAGGAAACACCATGCGCTCGAGCATGACAATTGCACTGGGGTCGCACAGGGTTTCACCAGTAGTTACATCTTTGAGTCCCACGCAGGCGGCGATATCGCCTGCGCGAATTTCACTGACCTCTTCGCGGTTATTGGCATGCATTTGGACGATACGACCGATGCGCTCTTTTTTGCCCCGGATCGGGTTGTAAACACTGTCGCCCTTGCTTAGAACACCAGAGTAAACACGCACAAACGTTAACTGACCCACAAATGGATCGGTCATTAGCTTGAATGCCAGTGCAGAGAACTTTTCAGAGTCGTCAGCCTTACGCGTGACAGGCGCATCATCCTCATCGGTACCCCCGACAGGCGGAATGTCAATCGGCGAAGGCATGAACTCAATCACGGCGTCCAGCATACGCTGAACACCCTTGTTCTTGAACGCTGTTCCGCAGAGCATGGGCTGGATTTCGCTGGCAATGGTTCGGACACGAATCCCAAGCTTGATTTCATCTTCTGTCAAATCACCTTCTTCAAGGTATTTGTTCATGAACTCTTCATTGGCTTCGGCAGCGGCTTCAACCATTTTTTCACGCCACTCTTTGGCAAGTGGCAATAAATCTGCGGGTATTTCTTTGTACTCGAACTTCATACCTTGGGATGCCTCATCCCAGATAATCGCTTTCATTTTGATCAAGTCAATCACGCCCGTGAAGTTCTCTTCCGCCCCGATGGGGATGACTATTGGAACGGGGCTGGCCTTAAGACGCAATTTCATCTGGTCTACAACCTTGAAGAAATTAGCACCGGTGCGGTCCATTTTGTTCACAAACGCAAGGCGAGGAACCTTGTATTTGTTAGCCTGGCGCCAAACTGTTTCTGACTGGGGCTGAACGCCACCCACAGCACAGTAGACCATGCACGCGCCATCAAGCACTCGCATGGAACGCTCTACCTCGATTGTGAAGTCGACGTGCCCGGGTGTATCAATAATATTGATACGGTGCTCGGCGAAATTGGTCTCCATGCCTTTCCAGAAGCAGGTGGTGGCCGCCGAAGTGATCGTGATGCCACGCTCTTGCTCCTGCTCCATCCAGTCCATTGTTGCAGCGCCGTCATGCACTTCGCCAATCTTGTGGTTCACGCCGGTGTAGAACAAAATGCGCTCTGTAGTCGTTGTTTTGCCGGCATCAATGTGAGCCGAGATTCCGATATTGCGATAGCGCTCAATGGGTGTATGGCGAGCCATGGTGAATCCTTGGTTGATCTGTAAATTTCAAATTGCCCGAATAGAAATCAAGAGACTTCGTCGGGCTGGCAGCTCTTTAGGTTCAGGGCTAAGTGGCTGAATGACCGGCCCAAATAAGACACCGAAAGGCTGCAGTACTCAGTCTGTCTAGAAGCGGAAGTGCGAGAACGCCTTATTCGCCTCGGCCATCCGGTGAACTTCATCACGTTTTTTCATGGCACCACCACGACCTTCTGTGGCCTCCATCAGCTCATTGGCCAAACGCAAAGCCATGGATTTTTCACCACGCTTGCGTGCGGCTTCTTTAAGCCAGCGCATGGACAAAGCCAAGCGACGAACGGGACGGACTTCAACTGGAACCTGGTAGTTTGCGCCGCCAACACGGCGTGATTTGACCTCAACCATGGGCTTCACATTGTTAATGGCTATTGTGAATGCTTCCAGCGGATCTTTACCCGGGTTCTTTTTCTCAATGTGCTCAAGGGCACCGTAAATAATTCTCTCGGCAACCGCTTTTTTGCCGCCCTCCATGATCACATTCATGAACTTGGAGAGCTCAACGTTACCGAACTTTGGATCCGGCAGAATTTCACGCTTGGGAACTTCGCGACGACGTGGCATTTTTCACCTCTTTGCTTCAGTTGGCATCCATTCGGACACCGCGAGGGCCATAAGAACCCTCACTTACTTAACCCACCCGGACAATTCCGGGCTTCGGGTCAGTTTGTTTGCACGGCCTGCCAAGACCTGCAAACAATTAATCCGGGAAAATAACGCTTTCCCGGTAAGCCGCAAGCTACAAGCTTGCGTTTCAAAAACAATTAAGCCTTTTTCGGCCGCTTCGCACCGTATTTGGAGCGAGACTGCTTGCGGTCTTTAACACCCTGCAAGTCCAGTGAACCACGAACAATGTGGTATCTCACACCTGGCAGATCTTTTACACGACCACCACGAACCAGCACCACCGAATGCTCCTGGAGGTTGTGACCTTCGCCGCCAATGTAGGAGATAACCTCAAATCCATTGGTCAAACGCACCTTGGCAACTTTTCTTAAAGCCGAGTTTGGCTTCTTGGGAGTGGTTGTGTAGACGCGCGTGCAAACCCCGCGACGCTGCGGGGAGTTTTGCATCGCTGGGCTTTTGGACTTGATCGTCTCGACTTCACGCCCCTGACGCACTAACTGGTTGATGGTTGGCATTTAAGCCTCCTGAAAATTAACGTCCATAAACGTTTGGTAACTAAAGCTCGACTACTTGCAATCAAGTATCTGAAATTCAAATCCGGAAATTACAAGACCCTGAGGACTTAACCGAAAAGCCCTCTAGTATAGCAGTGCGCCGTTTTGGCTGCAAGCGCATCATCTAACGACGCTAAAGCTCACTTGATCCACAGCCTGAGGGCATCCCAGGCCCGTCCAATCACACCTGCCTGGTCAACCTTTTCCAGCGCCAACAAAGGCACGTCTGTAAAGGGCTGTTCAGCAAGGCTGACCTTGAGTGTGGCAACCTGCTGACCAAGCGCGATGGGGGCGACCAAGGGCTCGATACGAACGACCTGTGTCTTGATTTTTAGCGCAGACCCGCTTGGAACCGCCACGATAATGGGCTGCGTCCGACCAGTTTTGACCTGGTTGGAAGTCCCCTTCCAAACCGGTGGCGAAACCACTGACTGGTTAGCGTCAAACAACTTGATGGCTTCAAAGGCGGTGTAACCCCAATTCAACAGCTTTTGAGCCTCGTTAGCGCGGGCGTTTTCACTGTTTGTGCCCAACACAATAACCAGCAGCCGCCGATCTCCGACAGCTTCGGGCGACCCAGAAGATGCTGAAGTAGCCGCCAAATTAGGGAAGTTGCGTTTGGCCGTAGCAATCAAGCAATAGCCGGCTGCCTCGGTATAACCGGTTTTGAGTCCGTCAACCGAAGGGTCTCGAAACAAAAGCAGGTTTCTGTTAGTGTCGTTGGCCGAGGGGGTTCCCTCATACCGGTACTTTTTAATGGCGTAGTAAGCAATATAGTCTGGGAAATCCCTCATCAACCGGGTGGCCAAAATACTCAAGTCTCTCGCCGTAGTGGTGTGGCCAGCCTCGGTCAATCCTTCAGGGTTTTTATAAGCGGTGGATTTCATGCCCAACACTTTGGCTTGCTCGTTCATCATTTGGACGAACCGCTCCACGGTCCCGCCAACCCCTTCTGCCAAGGTGATCGTGGCGTCGTTACCCGACTGAACAATCATCCCTTTGATCAAATCTTCAACAGGCACTTTCATCTTGGGGTCAATGAACATTCGCGAGCCGGGCATTTTCCAGGCCCGCTCACTCACCGACAGGGTTTGTTTGAGATCTATTTTTTTGGATCGTAATGCCTCAAAAACCAAATAGGCCGTCATCAGCTTTGTCAGGGAGGCCTGTTCAACCGCAGAGTCAATATCTTTTGAGGCCAGTAATTGATTGGCCGTCATGTCCAACAACAAGTAGGAGCGCGCTGCAATTTCAGGGGGTTGAGGCGGTGTTTGCGTGTTGCCAGTCAATATAAAACCACTGGCAGCAAACGCGCATGCAAGACGCAAGAAAATATGAGTCATCAAATAGGTGCGGAGATATGGCGAACTGCCAGGTTTTTGAGAAGGGGCAACTGGCCGTGAAAAAAATGACTACCGCCCGGCACCACGGTCACGGGTAAGGATTGAGGCCGCGCCCAGTCCATCACGCCTGATAAGGCAACCGTGTCGTCAAGCTCACCGTGGATGACCAGACATCTGTCGTGCAATTCGGCCGGTATTGGCGCCACGTCAAAGCGACTGGCCGCCGTACCAACAAGCACCAGTTTTTCGATAGTTCTACCGGGCCACAGTTTTTGCATGGCCTGACTCACCACAAAAGAACCAAATGAAAACCCGGCCAGAGCCAAGGGTCCATTGGGCGCACAGTGGGCAACCACGGCCAAGAAGTCCTCGGCTTCACCGCGCCCCTCATCGTAACGGCCTTGGCTAGCGCCAACACCCCGGAAATTAAACCTGACGACTTTCCAGCCGCACTGCACAAAAGCGCGCGCCAAGGTTTGTACAACCTTG
>JBILKC010000189.1:0-5629 GCA_044376885.1 Hylemonella sp.
GCACCATCACCCCGGCTGGCTTGACCATCAGTACCAACAATGTAAGCAAGACCTATGACGGCAGCACCAGCGCAGCGGGCACGGCCGTTGTCACTTCAGGCACCTTGTTCGGCAGCGACAGCCTGAGTGGTGGCAGTTTTGCCTTCACCGACAAGAACGCGGGTAACAACAAGACCGTTTCCGTCAGCGGCGTGAACATCAGCGACGGCAACGACGGGGCCAACTACAGCGTGAGCTACGCCAGTAACACGGCCAGCACCATCACCCAACTGGCGTCCGTGGCCTGGACCGGCGCTGGCAATGACAACAAATGGTCCACCGCAGCCAACTGGGCGGGTGGGGCAATCCCCGACTTTGCCAACGTTGCGGCAGTGAGCATCCCTGCTAACGCCACGGTCAACTTTGACAGCCAAGGGCTAAGCGCGACCCTCAGCAGTCTGAGCAGCCAGGGGCGTCTGAACGTCTCCAATGGCGTGCTGACCGTCGGCAGCCTCAGTGCAAACGGCGCCTTGAACTCGAGCATCTTGCGTGCTACAGGCGGCAAGCTGATCGTGTATGGCAGTCTGAGCGCGGCTGATTACGACGCCAGCAACGCCAGCGTGAACTTCAACTACAGCAGCCAAAACCCTTACAGCAGCCGACTTACCGACCTCAGCCTGGGTTTTGCTGGCGACGCAACCATCAGCTCGGCCATGGTTGCGAGCAACAGCATCAGCCTGACTGCGGCAGGCCGCATCGTGCAAGGTGGCGAATTCAGTGGCACCGCTATAACCGCACCACGTATCGAGCTAGCCGCCGGCACCGGTATTGGCCAGGCGCTAAGCCGCCTGCAACTTGCCACCAACAGCTTGAGCGCGAGCACCACCAGCGGACCACTGCAGTTGCACAACACCCCCAGCAGCGCGGTCACCATGAGCCTGATGCGCAACACCTCGGCAGATGCCACTTACTACAGCCAGGATGGCAATGCGCTGAATATTGTCGGCAACATCACCAGCAGCGGTGGGGCCATCACCATCGACCCGCCTAGCAGTATCACCATGGCCGAAAGCAGCAGCATCAACTCCGGCGGCGGCGCAATTGACTTGCAAGCCACGGGTGACATGAACCTGACCCGTGTGAACGCGGGCGGTGGTGCTGTGAAAATTCAAACCCCGGGCCGCGTTGTTACCAGCCAGCCGATTGCCAACGTCAGCTTCTCTGGCGGTGGCAGCTTTGTTAATGGCACCAGCACTGAAACCAGCACCAACACCGAAACAGCCATTGCGGTAGCTGTGGCCACGGTGCTGGCCGGGAACAGCAGCGGCTCGTTAAGCCCCAGCGTACTGAACTCCAACACCACAAACACACCCGGCACTGACGCAGCCAGTGCAAACCAGTCCAAAGAAAGCGGTCTGATCACCTTGACAGTCGCGGGCAATTCGATCAGCCGAACAGCCCAAGACCTTGTCGCACCCAGCAAGAGCCGTGGCAAGCAACTGATGTGCCGCAGGAACGGGTGATGAGGTGATGAATTTGCTCCAACCGCAAACCTATCCGTTTCGCGTTGGTCAGCCTTTGGCCGCAGGGGCGCAGCTGTTCCGGCCTGTATGGCTTCTGCTCTCCAATAGCAGGGCGCTGTGCTCGGTCTTGTTGGCTTTGTTAGCCAGCATAAGCAGTGCCTGGGCCCAGGGCACCATAACACACCTCTCCGGTCCGATCTCGGTGCTCAAGGCCGACGGTAGCCGCCTGGAAGGTGCCAGTGGCCTGGCCCTGGCGGTGGGCGACACAGTGGTGTCCGGGGCTGCGGGCTTTGCCCGGATCGAGATGACCGACAAAGCCGAGTTGGTGGTGCGGCCCAACACCCAGCTCAAGATCGAACGCTACACCTTTGAAGTTGACCGCCCGAACGCCGACGACTCGGTGCTATCGGTACTCAAAGGCGGATTGCGCACGGTGACTGGCTTGATTGGCAAGCGCGGCAAACAAGACGCCTATCAGCTTAAAACCACCACCGCCACCATTGGCATTCGCGGAACCCAGTTTGATATGCGCCTGTGTGCCGGGGACTGCGGAGCACTGGCGGACGGCACCTATGTCAAAACCACACGGGGCTCGGTGATTCTGAGCTCGCTGGCAGCGCCGAACGTGCCTGAGTCAGTCGCGATACCCGGCCTGATCCTGATCGCCGGGCAAGTGGGCTTTGTGCCGCCGAGCAACGCGCCGGTGCTGTTGCCGCGTGACCCTGGCATTGGCTTTACCCCACCGCCGACCATCCCCAAGCTTGATGAGAATAAGCGAGAGGAGCAGCAACAGCCCGCACCTGGTACTGGATCTGGAACCGCACCTGGTACTGGTTCGGGGAGCACACCAGGTGCGCCCCCAGCCGATGTGAGCGGCGACACGCCTGATGACCTGGCGTGCGAGGTTCAGTAGCCGACGCGGTGCGTTTCACTGCAACGCGCCAGTGCGCTATGGCTTGAGCACAACCTCATCGAGTTGCGCCGGACTCAAGTACTGCTCGCCATACCGCCGGTAAACCTCCGAGTGAAAAAACACATCGAACAGGTCCGGGTCTATGTGCCCGCCATGCTTGAGGTCATTCATGATGTTCATGGCTTGTGAAAGCTTCATACTGGGCTTGTATGGACGGTCAGATGCCGTGAGTGCCTCAAAGATATCGGCGATACCCATGATGCGCGCCTGCACCGACATTTGTTCCCGAGATAATCCCTTGGGATAACCTTTGCCGTCCATGCGTTCATGGTGGCCGCCTGCATACTCAGGCACGTTTCGCAGATGCTTGGGCCAGGGCAGACGCTCCAGCATTTTGATGGTAGCCACTATGTGGTAATTGATGACGTCGCGCTCCGCCGATGTCAAGGTGCCCCTGCGGATGCACAGGTTATCCATTTCTTCAGCCGTCAGAAACTCGGTCTGCACACCGTCCACATTGCGCCATTGGTGACCCGATCCGATGGCGCGCACGCGTGCCACATCGGCCTCGCTCATGCCCTCACCACCGACATTGCAGGCGCGAATAAAGTCGCGGTCCTGGTCCAATGCAGCGCGGGCTTGGGTCAAGCGCGTCAAGGCTGCTGACTCGGCAGCCGGGTTGCCATCGGCCCGGGCTGCCAACTGCTCGCGCAGGGCTGCAATCTCCGCATCACGTTTGAGCACCTCGAACCGGGTATCAATCAGGGCAATACGGTCAAAAAGGGTCTGCAATTTGGTGGCTTTGTCCACCACATGCACCGGCGTGGTGATCTTTCCGCAGTCATGCAGTAAACCGGCTATTTTGAGCTCGTAGCGGTCACTGTCGTTCATGCGGAAGTCCGCCAGGGGTCCCTCTTGCATCGCCGCCGCAGCTTCGGCCAGCATCATGGTCAGAGCAGGTACGCGCTGACAATGTCCGCCCGTATAGCTCGATTTCTCGTCAATCGCCAGGTTGATGAGACCAATGAAGGCTTCAAACAACTCCTCCAGTTGCGTCATGAGCAAGCGGTTGCTTAAGGCGATCGCCGCTTGTGAGCCCAGAGATTCGACCAGTTGTTGATCGGCGCTCGAAAACGCCCTCACCTCACCCGTTGCCGGCGTAATCGCATTGATGAGTTGCAGCACACCAATCACATTGCCGTGGTGGTCCCGCATGGGAACCGTCAGGAACGATTTGGATCGATAACCGCTGCGCTCATCAAACACGCGGGTTCCGGAAAAGTCAAAGCCGTCTTGGTTTGCGTAAACATCCGCAATGTTGACTGTGACGCCGTGAATGGCTGTGTATGCAGCAACCAGCTTGTCATTGGGTCTGCCGTCTACCACTAAGGATATATCGGGGAAATTGATGACGGTGCCCGATGTGCCGCCCATCGCGATGTTCAGGGAATCCGTGCGCAAAATCTCAAAGCGCAGTGTGCGCCCATCTTCCAGCATGCGGTAAAGCGTGCCGCCGTCGGCGCGCGTGATGGACTTGGCCGCCAGGAGGATGTGCTCCAGCAGACGGGTGATATCGCGTTCCCCCGACAGGGACGCGCCAATCTCGTTGAGTTTTTCAAGGCTCTTGAGCAGTCCCGCAACGCTATCGGCACCATCAGCAATGCTGGTATCCATAAATTTCTCCACTGGTTTATTTGTGCTGGAAGTTATAGGTTCCATCCCAGTCCAAAGGCGGGGGGTGGACGGCAAAATCGGCAACCCGCTGGACATACATGCGGTACAGCGCGCGCTCGGGCTCACGTTGCACCAGATCTGCAAAGACTCGTGCGGCAGCCTCCCAGTCCTGCGCCCGGTACAGCGCCAGCGCTTGCGCATACAGCGCGAGTTCTTGCTGCTGTGCAGCACCAAGCGCGCTGGCGGGACCCAGTGGCTCGAAAATCTTGACTGGTAAGTCCTTGCCTTTGACGCGCACACAGTCGAGCTCACGAAAAGCGTGGTCCGGTACTGCGTCGCGGGTGAATTCACTGACCATGATCTGTACGCCATATTCCTTGGTCAAACTCTCCAAGCGTGATCCCAAGTTGACCGCGTCGCCCATCACGGTGTAAGCCAGACGAAACTCAGACCCCATATTGCCCACCGTCATCTCGCCGGTGTTCAGACCAACGCCGATCCGGATTTGGGGCCAGCCGCGCGCTTTGAAATCTTCATCGAGTGAGCGCAAGGAAGCCACCATCTCCAGTGCCGCTTCGAGCGCATGGCGGGCATGGTCCGCATCGGCCACAGGCGCACCCCAGAAAGCCATGATGGCATCACCCATGTACTTGTCAATGGTGCCCCGGTTGCGGTGGATGATGCGTGTCATCGGGGTCAGGAACTCGTTAATCAGCGCGGTAAGCTGCTGCGGGTCCAGGCCTTCGGAAATCGTGGTGAAACCGCGCACGTCAGAAAACAGCACGGTCATCATCCGGTTTTCTCCCGACAGCGAGTACGCCTGCGGGTCCCGCGCCATTTCAGCGACCAGTTCAGTCGGCACATATTGCCCAAAGAGGCGTGCCAACTGGCGCTTGGCGCGCGAATCAACAAAGTAGCCATAGCTCATGTTGAACACAAAGAGCCCGAGCGCCAGAACCAGGCCAGAGGCCAGCGGGAGGATCAGATGTTGCTGCTGCCACGCATACAGGTTCGTCATCACCAAGACCGTGATCACGCCCAGCATCAGCACCGTGGCGTGCTGCGGTGACAGTGCTGGCAAGGCGAAAGCCAGACCCAGCCCCACCACCAGCAACAGCACAAACTCCAGCCCCAGGGTATAGGCAGGACGCTCCTTAATGTCGCCATCCAGAATACCGGCCACCATATTGGCGTGTACCTCAACGCCTGGATAAGACTCCTTCATGGGTGTGGTGCGCAAATCCAGCAGGCCCGGAGCCGTGGTACCCACCAGCACAATCGCGCCGCGCAACAGCGCAGGATCGACCTTGGCTTGCAAAACATCGGAGGCAGAGACGTACACAAAACTGCCCTGACGGCCACGAAATGGCACCAGTGCGGCCGCCTCTGCGTCCAAGGGCACGCGGCGCATACCCAGTTTCAGCGATTCGAGCGCCACCCAGTCGCCGTGATCGCCCTGCTCGTACACCAGCTCAATCGCGGGCTCGCGCAAAGCCAGCCGTGCCACGGCCAGGCCCAGAGACTCGTAGAGCGCACCGCC
>JBILKC010000190.1:0-5628 GCA_044376885.1 Hylemonella sp.
TGATGCAGGTGGCCGGGTGGTTTTTGGCTCGACTGTTGAACTCGAAGACGAAGCCACTGCAGACCGCGTCAAGTACCAGATCGTAGGAGAAGATGAAGCCGATCTCAAGCTAGGCCTGATCAATATCAATAGTCCGATTGCACGTGCTCTGATAGGCAAGGACGAGGGTGATACCGCGGAAGTACAGGCGCCAGGCGGCATCAAGCGTTATGAAATCGTTTCAGTCAGTTATCTCTGATACCGCTGCGTTTTCGGGGCGTTTCCGTGCACAGCGTATGGTTTCATTCCCCCAAAATATTATCAGCATTGTGGTGGGGCAGTCTGACCACCCTGATGTTTTTGGTGGTGCCTTCGCTGTTTTTTCATTTGCCTAGCCCAGCAATAGCTGGCGCTATGGCGGCAAAGTTGTTCACGGCTCAAACTTGGGTATCTGTTGTGTGTGGTTTGCTTCTGCTTCTGCGCTCAAGACTAAAAACCATGATAACCCAAGACAGGCTTATCAACGATGCTACTTTATTTATAGTAAGTGGAATATTTTTGGCTCTGTTTGTGCAATATGCCGTTGCGCCAAAAATCCTAGCACGGGATAACCTTGCACTGTGGCACCTGGTCGGCAGCCTGATGTATGCCTTGCAGTGGTTGAGTGCAATAGGTGTTTTCTGGAAAATCTGCGTTCGCGATGGTTTACCAGGGGCGAGTCTGAATGGTTCCGATTGACCAGACTTGAGTGAAATAGCTTAGTTCGCGAATGCTCAGGTCTGACTGCGTTTTTTGACGCTCACCTGTTTGGGCTTGGAGCGCTTGACCTTCCCCCCTGCAGTCAGGCGTTGATTTCCAAGTACACGCAGCGTTTTTACTTCAGGCCGTTGACCACTTTGTTTGCTGTATTTGAGAACCTTGAAGTCACGCGGACCGGGCATCTTATCGGAGTCACTAGCTTTTTCCTTGATCGGCGTGGGCCGCCACAACACCAGCAGCTTGCCTATGTGTTGGATCGGCGCGGCATTAAGCTCGTTTGAGAGTGTTTCGAGTATTGATTTCCGCGCAAGACGATCATCAGAAAAAACCCTGACTTTGATCAGGCCATGCGCATTCAGTGCTGCGTCAGTTTCATTTTTGACGGATGGAGTCAAGCCGTCACCGCCGATCATGACAACGGGGTCCAAATGATGGGCCAAAGCCCGTTGCTCTTTGCGTTGGGCAGGTGTGAGTTGGATTGCTGGCATACCGTTATTATCTGCGATGAAGGACAAAATGAAAGTAAAAACCCAGAGCAAAAAGGTCAACAAAGCTTGGTTGAATGACCACGTGAACGACACGTATGTCAAATTGGCCCATAAGGAAGGCTACAGGGCCAGAGCTGCCTATAAGCTCAAAGAGATTGACGAAACCTTTCACCTGATCAAGCCAGGTCATTTGGTGGTTGATCTGGGCTCATCTCCTGGAGCGTGGAGCCAATATATAAGACGCAGGCTTTCTCCCTCGGGCGCGGCGATCGGGGAGCTAAATGGCAGCATCATTGCCCTAGATTTGCTTCCCATGGAGATGGTGGAAGGTGTAGTTTTTATTCAAGGCGACTTTCGCGAGCTTGAGATACTTGACAAGCTGGTTCTTGCCATGAGCACACGGAACGCGGATGTGGTTGTGTCTGACATGGCACCTAATCTGTCCGGTATCCACTCTGCAGATGGTGCCCGTGTCGCTGACCTGGTTGAACTTGCAACAGAATTTTGCCGTTCTTACCTCAAGCCGGACGGGGCCTTAGTCGTTAAAGTGTTTCATGGAAGCGGCTACGGGCAGGCACTTGAACACCTGAAATCCTGCTTCAGGATGGTCAAACCCTATAAGCCGAAGGCTTCACGTGATCGGTCTGCCGAGACTTTTTTGGTTGGAATGGGCCTTAAGCAGCCTGCTGCAGAGAGCTGCTAGGTCTTTGTTGTTGTGATCGTACCCAATATCCCCTGCTGACGTAATGGCTGAAAGGCGCAAATAGATCACCCCTTTATCTTGAAAAGCCTAAAATCATGCTCAAATACATTTTCTTATTGCTTGCCTTCTGGAGCCTCGCTTGAACAATCAGTGGTTTTCTAAAATTGCAGTCTGGCTGGTGGTGGCGCTTGTCCTCTTCACCGTTTTCAAACAGTTTGACACTCGTGGCGGTGCTGGTGCCGGCTCTTTGGGGTATTCTGATTTTCTTGAAGAAGTTCGAAGTAAACGTATCAAGAGCGCCATCATTCAAGAGGGCCAGGGCGGCACGGAAATTATTGCGGTTACTACCGATGACAGAAAAATTCGTACCACTGCAACCTATCTAGACCGTGGTCTTGTCGGTGATTTGATTGCGAACGGGGTTAAGTTTGATGTCAAGGCTCGCGAGGAGAGCTCTCTTCTCATGACTTTGTTGGTCAGCTGGGGCCCTATGCTTCTATTGATTGGTGTTTGGGTTTACTTCATGCGCCAGATGCAAGGTGGCGGCAAGGGTGGCGCTTTCAGCTTTGGCAAAAGCAAGGCCCGAATGCTCGATGAAAATAACAATCAGGTCACATTTGCCGATGTGGCAGGATGCGATGAGGCGAAAGAAGAGGTCAAGGAGGTGGTTGACTTCCTGAAAGACCCGCAGAAATTTCAAAAACTGGGTGGCCGAATCCCTCGTGGATTGTTGCTTGTTGGCCCACCTGGAACCGGAAAAACCCTCCTAGCCAAAGGTATTGCGGGTGAGGCCAAGGTTCCATTTTTCAGTATTTCAGGATCTGATTTTGTTGAAATGTTCGTTGGCGTCGGTGCGGCACGTGTACGTGACATGTTCGAAAATGCAAAGAAAAATGCTCCCTGCATTATTTTCATTGATGAAATTGATGCGGTTGGACGTCAGCGTGGAGCAGGTCTTGGTGGTGGAAACGATGAGCGTGAGCAAACGCTCAACCAAATGCTGGTTGAGATGGATGGTTTTGAAACCAATCTTGGCGTGATTGTTGTGGCTGCGACCAACCGGCCTGACATTCTGGACGCGGCATTGCTTCGGCCTGGACGTTTCGACAGACAGGTTTACGTCACATTGCCGGATATCCGGGGTCGTGAGCAAATCCTGAATGTGCATATGCGCAAAATTCCGATTTCCCAGGACGTCGCACCTGCCATCATTGCCCGGGGTACACCCGGCATGAGTGGTGCCGATCTCGCCAATCTTTGCAATGAGGCTGCCCTGATGGCTGCACGCCGCAATGCTCGCGTGGTGGAGATGCAGGATTTTGAGAAGGCCAAAGACAAAATCCTGATGGGACCCGAACGCAAGAGCATGGTCATGCCTGAGGAGGAGCGCCGTAATACGGCCTACCATGAGTCAGGGCACGCACTGATTGGCAAAATACTCCCCAAATGTGATCCCGTGCACAAAGTTACGATCATTCCAAGGGGGCGCGCGTTGGGCGTAACGATGAGCCTGCCTGCCCAAGACCGCTACAGTTATGACAAAGATTTCATGCTTAACCAAATCAGTATGCTTTTTGGTGGGCGTATCGCCGAGGAAGTATTCATGAAGCAGATGACTACTGGTGCTAGCAACGACTTTGAGCGAGCTACCCAAATTGCCCGTGACATGGTGATGCGGTATGGCATGACCGACGCTCTGGGCCCGATGGTCTACGCTGAAAATGAGGGCGAGGTATTTTTGGGTCGATCGGTGACCAAAACAACCAATATGAGCGAGCAGACCATGCAGAAAGTTGACATGGAGGTGCGCCGAATTATTGATCAGCAGTATTCCTTAGCCCGCAAGTTGATTGAAGACAACAGCGACAAGATGCATGCTATGGCAAAAGCCTTGCTGGAATGGGAAACCATAGACAGTGATCAACTTGACGACATCATGGCTGGCAAAGAACCACGAGCTCCAAAAGACTGGACTCCCAAACCCGCTCCTTCCGATGGTGGAAGCGGCTCGAGTGGCGGAACTCCTCCTGCAGTTAAAACTGATCCAACGCCCACAGCTGCTTGATCAAGCCGGTTTTTTCCTGTACCAGCACCAACGGGGCCTTGAGCCCCGTTTTGTATTCTGTAGCCTACTGAAGGTTTATCTAGCCCCCTATGTATTGGCAGACATCGCGTTTCCGTATTGAACTTAACAAGCCCAAAGTGATGGGCATTGTGAATGTCACGCCAGATTCATTTTCCGATGGTGGTTCCTATGTCAAGGTCAAAGATGCGTTGAAGCACAGTGAGAGGCTGCTCCAAGAGGGGGCAGATATCCTTGATTTTGGGGGCGAGTCCACACGACCGGGAGCTTTGCCGTTGTCGTTTGAGGAAGAAAAATCACGGCTTGTACCAGTCGTTAAAGAGGCGGTCAGGCTGGGGGTACCAATATCTGTCGACACTTACAAACCAGAGCTCATGCAGGTTATGCTTGATCTGGGTGTGGACATCATCAATGACATATGGTCCTTGCGCTGGCGTAGCGTGCCTGACGGCTTGGATGGACGCCAGGTTATAGCGTTAAATTCTGGCTGCGGCCTCTGTGTCATGCACATGCACCGTGAGCCGTCCACAATGCAGCTTGAGCCTATGGGTGGAGATGTAATTTCGCAAGTGCTACTTTTTCTAGAGCATACTATTCAGGATCTAAAAAGGTTGGGCATTGATTTGACTCGGATCGTCATTGATCCGGGAATCGGATTTGGTAAAACAATTACCCAAAATTTCGCCCTTCTGAAGTATCAACGGGAGTTTCTCACCTTGGGTCAGCCGCTGCTATGCGGATGGTCACGAAAGTCATCTCTGGCCGCAGTGTTGGGTGATATTTCACACTATCCCTTGCAGGCCTCTGCCCATCCCAGAATGATCCCCAGCGTGGCTGCCGCACTGTTGGCTGTCGAAAGAGGGGCCAGCATTGTGCGCGTTCATGATGTGCTTCAAACGGTTCAGGCCCTGAAAGTCCTTGATGCCATAAACTCGAGTGGTCACTAGGGTTTCGTCAGAAGCCGTTCTAATTTAGATTGAGCACAATGAACAGGCAATACTTCGGTACAGATGGCATTCGCGGCACTGTTGGGCAAACGCCCATTACTCCGGATTTTGTACTTCGTCTGGCGCACGCAGTCGGGCGAGTTCTAAAAAAAACCGAGTCAAGGCCCACCGTGCTGATCGGAAAGGACACGCGCATCTCCGGCTACATGCTCGAGAGTGCGCTTGAGAGTGGTTTTAATTCTGCCGGTGTAGACGTTGTGCTGTTAGGACCCTTGCCAACGCCCGGTGTTGCTTACCTTACCCGGGCCCAACGAGCTTCGCTGGGGGTTGTAATCAGCGCAAGCCATAACCCCTATGAAGACAACGGCATCAAGTTTTTCAGCGCTTTAGGCACTAAACTGCCCGACGAATGGGAGCAAGCTGTTGAAGAGATACTAGATCAGCCTCCCAAATGGGAGAGTTCCAGCAATCTGGGTAAAGCCAGACGACTAGACGATGCTGCAGGACGATATATCGAATTTTGTAAAAGTACATTTGCCAGCGATTTGAGCCTCAAAGGTCTCAAGATCGTTGTAGATGCCGCCCATGGAGCGGCCTATCACATTGCGCCCAAAGTTTTCCATGAATTAGGTGCAGAAGTAATTGCCATTGGCTGTAATCCTGATGGGC
>JBILKC010000021.1:0-18068 GCA_044376885.1 Hylemonella sp.
AAAAACTCAATATTGGAGATCCGCGGATGGAGGCCACAGAGATTGGACCCATCATTCATCCTCGCCAGGTAGAACGGGTCAAAGGCTTTGTTGAACGGGCGGTCGCGGATGGTGCCCAATTGCTGTGGGGCGGCAATCCCCATCCTTATGGCGCGCAATATTTTGAGCCCACCATGCTGGCCCATGTCAGGCAAGACAGTGAGATCGTACAGAACGAAGTATTCGGACCCGTGCTCACCCTTCAAACATTTTCAGATGACGAAGAGTTGATCATATTGGCGAACGGCACCGATTACGGCTTGGGTGGTGTGTGTTACGGCGAAGTTGGTCATGCCACTGAAATTGCGAAGTCGGTCCGGACAGGGTTTATTTGGGTCAACAGCTTTGGAATTCGCGATCTGGAAGCCCCCTTCGGTGGAATCAAGCGTTCCGGTGTGGGCCGAGAAGGCGGCGATTGGAGCTTTGAATTCTTTTGCGACGTGAAAGACGTTGTGGTTCCGAAAAAGCCGTTCAGGGCGAGTTTTAGCCAACGCTGAACCACTGCTTTTGGATTCAATTCACTTAAACAAGGAAACATATGGGAAACATTGTGGGTGCAGCCATCGTCTCGCATCACCCTGGTTTGATGCAATGCGAAGAGTTTCGCCGGCTGATGGGCAATGGCGAAGATTCAGACCTGATCGCAGGTTACGCGCGACTCCGAGAAAAAATTGCCCTGGCCAAGCCTGATGTGGTGGTGGTCTTTGACAGCCACTGGTTCACTACAGGCTATCACCTGGTGGACGGTGCGACACGGCACACGGGCACTTTCATTTCAGACGAGATGCCCTGGTACCTTCATGGTGTGCATTACGACTACCGCGGCCACCACGAATTGGCGCTTGCCATTGAAGCGGTGTCCCGCGAACGCGGTGGCTATAACCGTGTCATCAACCACCCGCACTTAGGTAAACAATACGCCACGATTAATTTGGTCAAACATCTTCAGCTGGAGTCGGCAGATATTCCTGTCCTCACAACGAGCTCCTGCCAGAACTGTGAGTGGCCGCATTTTCTGGAATCCGGTGTGGCCATCGGTGAGGCAGTACGTCGCAGTGACCTGAATGTGGTCCTGCTGGCTTCCGGGGCCTTGAGTCACAAGTTCAATGCCATCGACTGGAAGCCGAACCACCCCCGTATTTTTCACGAAAGTAATGTTTCTCGGCCAGAGAACATCGCGAGCGACAAAGCGGCTATCACCTTGATGGCGCAAGGCCGTCACGATGCAATTCTGGCGCGTTGGGATGAGGACTACCGCCATAAGCCCTGGGAGGCCTTCGGCGCGCATTACCTCCAGATGTTGGGCGCCTTGGGCGGAGCCGCTTGCCGTTCCAAGGGACAAGCCCTATCAGCCTATGAAAATGCACGTGGCACCGGCAATATTCACATGTGGTTTGACACCGCTGTTCAGGAGGTGTCGGCATGAACTTCGAATTTCCCATCCAGGAACTGCCTAAAGTCATGTGTGGCCCGCGTGTGGAGCGTCGCCATGTCTTGGTGGGCGGGAGCGCCTATTGGGGCACATTGATTGAAGAAGGTGCTCACAAAGGCATGCTGCGGCTCGACGACAGCCGCGTCGTGGATCCGGCCCATGTGCAGCATCTGCCGCCAGTGGCACCCAGCAAAATCATCGCGGTTCATATTTCTTACACCTCGCGCAGTGTCGAGACGCGTAACCAGCCCAAGCCCACCGAAACACCGACCTATTTCACCAAGCCACCAACCTCACTTAACGGCCACCAGTGTGAAATTCTCAAACCAGCGGACAGCCTTTACCTGAACTATGAAGGCGAGTATGCCGTCGTCATCGGCAAAACCTGTCGCAACGTGTTGCCTGATGAGGCGTGGGACTATATCGAGGGTTTTTGCCCCGCCCTGGATATGGGCTTGCAAAACTACCGTGATACCGACCAGGGCAGCATGTTGCGCGTGAAGGGTGCAGACACCTTATTGCCTATAGGGCCTGGCATCGTCAAGGGTGTCAATTTGTTTGAGCAAACCTTACGCACTTACCGCAATGGGCGCATCGTCCAGGAGGCGCATATCGGGAACGAAACCATCTGGGGCCCTCACTACGTGATTGCAGACATTGCACGCCACATCACTCTGGTTCCCGGAGATGTCATTTTGATGGGTACGCCCTGCCACTCCCGTTCTGTAGACCCTGGCGATATCGTTGAGTGTGAGATTACAGGTTTGGGACGACTCAGTGGAACTGTAGTCGGCATACCCGCCCCTCGTGCATCCGCGATAGGTGTGGGCCATCAACCCACAGATAGCCCAGAAGTTCGACGCGTTGCGTTCGGCTTCGATGAACGTGTTCCAGAGCATTTCAAAGCCAACTACCGGGCTGCAAAACGGTAACTTCCAAAAAACTTTAATCCGCTACCCAGGAGACTTTCAACATCATGACTACACGCCGACAAATTCTGAAGGGGTCCATTGCCAGCATTGCTGGTGGCTTGCCATTTCTTGCGAACGCACAATCAATGGAGTCAGCTAAATTCCTGGCCGGATTTGCACCGGGCGGAACTATCGATACATTGGCGCGCCGCGTGGCTACGAAGCTTTCCGGCACCTACGCCAAATCGATGGTCGTAGACAACCGCACCGGTGCCGGTGGCCAAATCGCCATCTCCGCATTGAAAAGTTCGGCACCCGACGGCACGACGCTGCTGGTAACTCCCATGTCTATGCTGGGCATTTACCCTCACACGTATCGCAAGTTGCCCTATGACCCTGTTGCCGACCTAACGCCTGTGTCACTCGGGGTGGTTTTTGACATGGGATTTGCGGTGGGGCCACAGGTGCCTGCTTCGATCAGAACCGTTCCGGATTTTCTGGCATGGTGCAAAGCCAACCCCACGAACGCCAATTTCGGCTCGCCTGCACCGGGTTCTGTGCCGCACTTTGTTGGTGAACTCATCAACCGTGCGGGGGGTATCGACATGCGCCATATCGGATTTAGGGGCTCGCAACCAGCCATACTGGATTTGATGGGTGGTCAGATTGCTGCAGTGTCTGCACCTGTGGGCGAGTTTTTATCTCATCTTGCGGGCGGGAGGGTACGTCTGCTGGCAACCACCGGCGCAACGCGAAGCAAGTTTGCGCCCGGTGTCAGCACCTTGGTGGAGCAGGGCTTAAATGACATGGTTTACGGTGAATGGTTCGGCTTTTACTTGCCAGGAAAGGCCAGTGCGGACGTTGTGCAAAAAGCCAATGCGGCCGTGCGCTCTGCACTAGCCGACAAAGAGGTTGTCGACTCCTTGGCCGTCATGGGCTTGCAGGCTCAATCGTCAACCTCCGCTGAGCTGGCTTCGCTGTTACAGGCTGATACAGAGAAGTGGCGTCCGATTGTGAAAGCGATTGGCTTTACTGCCGAATCCTGATTCCATGAAGGCCAACTACATTGCTGGTGAATGGGTGGTGAGCCAAAACGCGGCTGAGAACATCAATCCGTCAGACACCAGGGATGTCATTGATCGCTATGCATGGGCTGACATTTCACAAGTTCAGTCTGCTGTGGCAGCTGCGCACGCTGCTGCGCCAACATGGACCAACTACCCCATTCAGGCACGTAGTGAGGCCTTGGACGCAGTGGCCACGGAGTTGTTGCTACGCCGCCAGGAGTTGGGTGAACTGTTGGCGCGAGAGGAAGGGAAAACCTTAGCTGAGGCGATAAGTGAAGTCGTCCGGGCAGGACAAATCTTCAAATTTTTCGCCGGCGAAGTGTTCCGGCCGGGTGGCGAGTTATTCCCATCGATTCGCAGCGGCATGAAGGTAGAGGTCACGCGCGAACCGATGGGTGTCGTCAGCATCATTACGCCCTGGAATTTTCCGGTAGCCATTCCGGCCTGGAAAATTGCCCCCGCGCTGGCCTATGGCAATTGTGTTGTCTTCAAACCCGCAGAATTGGTACCGGGGAGTGCTTGGGCATTGGCAGAAATCATCAGTCGCGCGGGATTTCCTGCAGGTGTCTTTAACCTGGTGATGGGGCGTGGGCAGGATATAGGCGATGCGTTACTCAGCGATCCACGTGTATCGGCCGTCACATTCACCGGATCAGAAGCAACGGGGCGCAAGGTGGCCCAGGCCTGTATCGGGCGACAAGGCAATATGGCCAAATTTCAACTGGAGATGGGCGGAAAAAATCCCTTGGTGATCTTGGACGATGCAGACTTGGACGTTGCTGTCAGCTGCGCGGTCAACGGGGCCTTCTTTTCTACCGGACAGCGCTGCACCGCGTCGTCCAGACTGGTCGTCACCGAAGGCGTTCATGACCGTTTCATTGCAGCCATGAAACAACGCTTGGCCACATTGGTGGTGGGCGATGCACGCCATCCCGGTACCCACATCGGTCCGGTAGTGGACGCAAGGCAGCTTGCGCAAGACCAGTCTTACATTGCCATCGCCAAAGCTGAAGGAGCACAGCTGGAGTTCGGTGGTGAAGCGATTGCCCTGAGTGCACAAGGGCAGCCGGGTTTCTATCTGCAGCCCACGCTGTTCAGTGAGACAGTTAATTCCATGCGCATCAATCGCGAGGAAGTGTTCGGCCCCGTAGCTTCAGTTGTTCGTGTACGTGATGCAGAAGAAGCCTTGGCAATTGCCAATGACACGGCCTACGGACTCTCCGCCGGGGTTGTTACGACCTCATTGAAGCACGCTGCGCATTTCAAAAGCCATTTGCAGGCGGGTATGGTGATGGTCAACGCGCCGACTGCAGGCGTGGACCCCCATGTTCCCTTTGGCGGTCGCAAGGCTTCCAGCTTTGGTTCCCGTGAGCAAGGACGTTACGCCTGCGAGTTCTTCACAACCGTCAAAACCGCCTACATCCAGGCATAAGGAGAAGTGACATGCTTAATGCAGAGCTTATTCAACAACTGGCTGCTGAATTACACCAGTCTGAAAAAACCCGGGTTCAAATCCAGCATTTCTCCAAGCGGTTTCCAGACATCACTATCCAGGATGGCTACGCCATCTCGCGTGCATGGGTGAAGCTGAAGATGGCCGAGGGACGGTTGATCAAGGGGCACAAAATTGGTCTGACCAGCCGTGCCATGCAGCTATCGAGCCACATTACGGAGCCTGATTTTGGAACCCTGCTGGACGATATGTTTTTCCCGGAAGGCAGTGACATTCCCACCCAGCGTTTTATCGCGCCCAGGGTTGAAGTGGAATTGGCTTTCATTCTCGGAAAGCGCCTGCAGGGTCCGAACGTGACTATCTTTGATGTCTTGGCTGCAACAGACTATGTAACGCCGGCCATTGAAATCATCGATGCCCGCATCGAACAATTTGATCGTAAAACCAAAGTTCCACGCAAAGTTTTTGACACTGTTTCTGATAATGCGGCCAATGCAGGAATCATCACAGGGGGAAGGCCCGTCAAACCGGATGCGGTTGACTTGCGCTGGTGTGGCGCATTGCTCTACAAGAATGGCGTCATCGAGGAAACAGGTCTGGCCGCTGCCGTGCTGAACCATCCCGCTACCGGAGTTGCCTGGTTGGCCAATAAACTGGCTCCCTTTGGCGAGTATCTGGAAGCCGGGGAAGTGGTGTTGGGTGGATCATTCACGCGGCCAACGCCTGCTGTATCCGGGGATACTTTTCATGCCGACTACGGCCGGCTGGGCAATGTGTCGTTCAGATTCGTTTAAGGCTTGAGATGCAAACTCCTGTAAATACGTTCAAACAGTCTTTAAAAAATCGGCAGCTGCAAATCGGACTTTGGTTCGGTTTGGCCAACGGCTATGCCGCTGAGCTTGCGGCAGGTTCCGGTTTCGATTGGATTCTCCTGGATGGAGAGCACGCCCCCAATGATGTGCCCCGCATGCTGGAGCAGCTCCAGGGTGTTGCCAGCGCAAAAACCATGCTGGGGCATGGATCTCACCCTGTGGCACGCGTCCCCTTTGGTGATGTGGCGTTGATCAAACAATACCTGGACCTCGGCGCACAAACGCTGTTGATTCCCATGGTGGATACGGCCGCGCATGCCGAGCTGTTGGTGCGGGCCATGCGATATCCACAGAATGACGGGCGAGGCGGTATCCGCGGCATGGGGGCCGGTCTTGCACGTGCTTCACAGTGGATGCGGTACCCCAATTACCTGACGCAGGCCAATGAGCAGGTCTGCCTACTCGTTCAAGCCGAGACGGTGACAGCCATGAACAATTTGGATGCCATTGCCAATACCGAAGGTGTGGACGGCGTTTTCTTTGGCCCCGCAGATTTGTCTGCCAATATGGGGCATGTCGGAGACCCTGGACATCCGGATGTTCAGTCGGCCATAGAAGACGGTATCCGCCGCGTCATTGCCGCAGGCAAAGCCCCCGGCATATTGATGGCTGATGAAAAGTTGGCGCGTCGTTACATGGACTTGGGTGCCCTGTTTGTCGCCGTGGGTGTGGATACCATCATATTGAGCAAGGCATTGACGGCTACCGCGGGTAAGTTCAAGGCTTCAGCCCCATCCGCCCCTGCTGAAGATACGAAGACATCCGTCTATGGTTAGGATGGGATTCGTATGAATCAGCATGGCAATTGATGACCAAGGTGTGCATTGTCTGCGCCGGTGCGCAGCCGTGCCCAGCTTGAACAGCTGATCCATCAAAACTTTCGCTCCTGAATCGGCATACGTTGGGTTTTTGCCATGAAGTCGTTAGACGCCGTCATGCCCGAAGCAAAGAAGCCTGACCAATTGCTCGGTCGTGGAGTTAAGACCACGCTTTCGCCTTCTCGGCGGATGAACAACTCGCGGACAAAATCGGGAAACCGATATTCGAGCAGTATCGTGACGATTTTTTTCATCGCAGTTTAAAAAATAACGCTGCCCAGCTCAAAGAAGTCATAGCCCGCACTGCGACCCCCCAGGCATTGCGCTAGAAAGTCTTCGGTCTTGCGGTGGTAGGTGAGTTGGTCTATCCAGCGGTGCAGGTGGTGGCCAGCGTTGGGAAACAACACGAAGTCCACCGTTTTACCTGCCTTTTTGAGCGCCTCAACCATGCGCGTGGATTGGTTTAGATGAACGCGCGTGTCCCTCGCGCCTTGCAAAATCAATATCGGGCCGCGTACCTGGTCGGCTTTGTACAGGGGTGACCAGTCACGCATGCGTTGAGCGTCATCCGGATTGGCTGGATTGCCTGCGTAGTCGTGCCACTTGAATATCCCCAAGTTCCAATAGGGGGGTGCGTTTTCCACCAGACTTACCAAGTCAGACACACCAAAAAGACTGATAGCGCAGGCAAATCGCCCTGGTGTGTGCGTCATACCGACCAAACTCGCGTAGCCGCCGTAGCTCGCACCCATGATGGCGACCTTGGCCGCATCGGTCACGCCTTGCTGCACCAGTGTGTCGACCCCGTCTATCAAGTCGCTATGCATCTTGCCGGAGAACTCCTTTTTGGCTGCCTCTTGAAACGCTTTGCCATAGCCTGACGAGCCCCGATAGTTCACTTGCAGCACTGCATAGCCTCGGTTGGCAAGAAAAAACTGCATGCCGCTGTCACTGGCGTGATCGCGCGCCCACGGGCCGCCATGGACCAGCACCACCGTTGGGGCCTTCGGCAATTCGCGGCCACTGGCGTCAATGGGACGTGTGAGGTAGCCGTGAATGACAAGCCCATCGCGAGCCTGAAAGGTGATGGGCACTTGTTTTGGCAAGGGGCTGATGGCGTTGACGCGTGTGCTCGTCAGTTCACCCAAAACTGCGCTGGTATGTTTTGCCGTGTCCACCAGTAGGTGCCGCCCACCTTGGCTGTTGCGCTGGACGAGTACCAACATATTTTCGTGGCGGTTGGTGTTGACCAAATCTAAACGGATGTTTTCTGGCGGAGCATATTTGCTTACCAGGGTCTGCAACTCGGGGTCAAAAAAACGCAGCTCTTGTTTGCCCGGCTCCACACTCACAGCCAGGGGTTTACCACTTTTTCGGCTGATCCATGCCTGGGATACGTCCACCCTGGGGTCAGCAAACGCCACATCTTCGGCACCCGTCTCCAGGTCAAGAAGTACCAACGCAATCTTGTCGCGATTGCGGTTGGACAGTGCCCAGCCAAAACGCGGGTCTTTAGACGCCTCCAAGGGTATGACCACGTCGCTGAGGGGGACGCTGAAGGTTTTTTTCCATTCGACCGTGGTACCAGACGCCTGAGCGACCTCAGTCACCCACTGGTTGTCGTCCCTGCGCGCCCGGGCAATCAGATTGCCGGAACGGTCCGTCAGCCAGAGCCGAACGGTGCCCGGATTTTCGGCAAGCGTTTCCAAAGCGCCGGTGGCCGCACGGTAGCGGTACAGATCAAACACCTTGGCGTCACGCTTGTTGCTTGCGATAAGCAAGTCGTCGCTGTCGTCAATGGTGGCGTGCAGGAAGGACTTGGCACCCGGAAAAGGCGTGAGGTTTTTAAGCGCTATCGATTCTGCGAAGCTGTCGAGTTGGATCACCATGCTGTTTTCGTCACCGTTGTGAACTTGCAGCAGGATGTGGCGGCTGTCTTCCGCCCATCTGCCAAGCATTGGCAGCCGATAGCTGTGCACAACCCCCGTCTCCAAGTTCTTGACAAACAAACCCTGGTTCAAGCCCTTGCGTGCTGCCCATAGCAATTGCTTGCCGTCTGGAGAAATTTGGTAGCCACCGTTGCCGTCCCAGTCCGCCGCAAACATACGGGTGGGGACCAATGGGGGCAAGGCGACAGCCGCTGGCGCGCCTTGGGTGGTGGCTTGGGAGTTGTTAAAGGTGAGGCTGGGGTGGGTTGGCGCGGTGCTGCAGGCGGCAAGCAGAACGAAACTGGCCACAAGAAAAACCAATTTCTTCATGGTTGGGTGGGCGCGTTAAGCGCGCCAGGGTGGTTGACGAATTCCAAAATATCGCCAGGCTGGCAGTTCAGCGCTGCACAGATCCGTTCCAGCGTATCGAAGCGCACGCCCTTAACCTTGCCGGATTTGAGCAGTGAGATGTTCTGCTCCGTGATGCCAACAAGCGGCGCAAGATCGCGTGAACGTATCTTGCGCCTGGCCAGCATCACATCCAAATTAACAACAATTGGCATCAGACAAAGCTCCGGTTTTCTTCGGCCACTTCCATCGTCCAAGTAAAGACATATGCGAACATCAGCAGCGACAAGCAGAACATCGCAGTAAGCAAATCCGTGCTGCGGTAAGTCCATTTCCAAACTTGCTCAGCAACAGGCAGATGCATAGTGAGCAAAAAGCTTTGGAAAGGGCGTGAAAGTAGAGTTAAGCCTTCACAAGCGATGGCAAACCAGGCGCAAAGTGAAATGTGCCTGGAAGCAGCACGACTCCAGTGTGCGGGTTGACTTAAGTAGTGCAAGAACTTCCAGCATTGCACCACCGCCAGCAACAGCAGTGCCCAAGCGATGATGTCCAGACTGAGCGCACCAAAACGCTGAAAAGCCGTCATATTGGACAAATCACGGTTGATGAAACGACCAAAGTTCCTCACCACCTTGTCTGCATCCAGCCACCAACTCAAGATGTCCCACAAGACCCAAGCGGCGTAGCCGGCACTGACCGTACGCATCAAAAAAGCCAAGTGCTTGAGCTTTCTGATGGCGGGGTGCTGGAGATAATCTGCGTCCTTCGAAGATGAATTGCTGTCTTGTTGCATATCGATTTGAAAAAGTTATTTCGCAGCAACTATATACTGTTTTACAGTAAATTAATATTCTTTGATCGGAAGAATTGATTGATGCCGATTTGCGACTGACCGATTTCGTAACTTGTCCACGAAAGCGTGACAGCTTCATGCATTCATCACCGATGATTTAGCAGACCAGCGCCATCTTGCCTGGACTGAATTTCAGGCCGCGCCACGTGATGAGCGACTGGCTTGAAGAAAATACGCTTGCCGCCAACGTCGCTTTGTCGGTTAAGCCGCTGGCGGCTTACTGGGGCGATTAAGATTCGTGCACGACTAAACCGGAGATTTTTCATGGCGCAAGCGCATTTTCAATGGAACGACCCCTTTTTGCTGGACCAGCAACTCAGCGAAGACGAGCGCATGGTGCGCGATGCAGCTGCGGCCTATTGCCAGGACAAGCTCGCACCCCGGGTATTGGAGGCTTTTCGCCATGAAAGTACAGATGCAGCCATCTTTCGTGAGATGGGGGAGCTGGGCTTGTTGGGCCCAACCATTCCCGAGGCCTATGGTGGTCCGGGCCTGAACTATGTGGCCTACGGCTTGATTGCCCGCGAAGTTGAGCGCGTCGACTCCGGCTACCGCTCGATGATGAGCGTGCAGTCGTCCTTGGTCATGGTGCCGATTTTTGAGTTCGGTACGGAAGCCCAACGCCAGAAGTTCTTGCCCAAGCTGGCCACTGGCCAGTGGATAGGCTGCTTTGGCTTGACCGAGCCCGACCATGGCTCTGACCCCAACAGCATGATCACCCGGGCGCAGAAAACAGCCGGGGGCTACAAGCTCACGGGCAGCAAGATGTGGATTTCCAACAGCCCGATTGCGGACGTGTTTGTGGTCTGGGCCAAAGAGGTCAGCGAGTCCGGCAAGGTCGGGCCGATACGCGGCTTCATACTTGAAAAGGGCATGCAGGGCCTGACGGCACCAGCCATTCATGGCAAGGTCGGGCTGCGCGCGTCGATCACCGGCGAAATTGTGATGGACGGCGTGTTTTGCCCCGAGGAAAACGCGTTTCCTGATGTCACGGGTCTCAAAGGGCCGTTTACCTGCCTGAACTCTGCGCGCTATGGCATTGCCTGGGGTGCGCTGGGTGCGGCCGAAGACTGCTGGTTTCGCGCACGAAACTACGTGCTGGACCGCAAACAATTCGGCCGCCCATTGGCCGCCAACCAGCTCATCCAGAAAAAACTGGCCGATATGCAGACCGAAATTGCCCTGGGCTTGCAGGGTTGCCTGCGGCTGGGCCGCATGAAAGATGAAGGCACGGCCGCAGTGGAAATAACGTCTATCCTCAAACGCAATTCCTGTGGCAAGGCGCTGGACATTGCCCGCCTGGCGCGCGACATGATGGGTGGCAACGGCATCAGCGATGAATATGGCGTGGCGCGTCATCTGGTCAATCTGGAAGTGGTCAACACCTATGAGGGCACACATGACATCCATGCGCTCATCCTGGGTCGGGCACAGACGGGCATTGCGGCGTTTTCCAATTGACCAAAGCCCCTTTCAAGGGGCAACGTGTCCAGCGCCCAAGCCCTCCTTGAAAGACAAATGATGAATACCAAACCCCCGGCCCTGGCGCATCTCAAGGTGCTTGACCTGTCCCGCGTGCTGGCCGGGCCGTGGTGTACCCAAATGCTGGCCGATCTGGGGGCCGATGTGGTCAAGGTGGAACGCCCGGGCGTGGGCGATGACACCCGTCACTGGGGCCCGCCCTTCCTCAAAGATGCGCAAGGCAAGGACACCCAACACGCCGCCTATTTCACTTGCACCAACCGCAATAAACGCTCCATCACCATTGACATGGCCATGCCCGAAGGCCAGGCGCTGATCAAGCAGCTGGCAGCGCAAAGCGACATTCTGGTGGAGAACTTCAAGGTGGGCGGTCTGGCGCACTACGGGCTGGACTATGACAGCATCAAGGCGATCAATCCGAAGCTGATTTATTGTTCGGTCACCGGCTTTGGCCAGGACGGCCCCTATGCCGAGCGGGCCGGTTACGACCTGATGATCCAGGCCATGAGCGGCATGATGAGCATCACCGGCCAGCCGCCCGACCAGCCCGGCGGCGACCCCATGCGGGTGGGTGTGGCGCTCACCGACTTGTTCACCGGTGTCTACGCCTGCAGCGCGATTCTTGCGGCCCTGGAGGTGCGGCACCGCACCGGGCTGGGGCAGCACATAGACATGGCCTTGCTCGATGTGGGCATGGCCATTCTGGCCAACCAGGCGGGCGGCTACCTCAACACCGGCCATGTGCCCCTGCGCCAGGGCAACACCCACCCGAGCCTCACGCCTTACCAGGACTTTCCCACGCGCGACGGTGCCATGCTGCTGGCCATTGGCAATGACGGGCAATTTGCCCGCTTTTGCGCCGCAGCCGGCCGCCCCGAGTGGTCGAAGGATGCCCGGTTTGCCACCACAGCGGCCCGGGTCCAACACCGTGCGGTGTTGATCCCCCTGATGCAAGAAGTTACGCGTACCCAGACCACCGCCGAATGGATCACCCTGCTGGAAGACAAGGCCGTGCCCTGCGGCCCCATCAACACCATTGGCGAGGCCTTTGCCGACGCCCAGGTTCAGTCTCGCGGTTTATGGGTAAATCAGCCGCTAACCCAGGCTGCAAAAGACCAAACAGCTATAGATACAATAGCGTCTGTGGCGAGCCCGCTGCGCTTGATGCAGACTCCGCCGGTGCTCAACCGGGCCCCGCCTGCGCTGGGCGAGCACACCCAGGAGGTATTGGCTGGTTTGGGTTTGGACCCAAGGCAAATTGCCGACCTGCGCCAGGCCGGAGTGGTTTGACGGTTCTAATAAACCTGAGGAACCACGATTTCATCCGGCACCGGGCCGCGAATGTATTCCGGGTTGCGAACCCGCTCGGGAAGCAGTACAGGGGTGTGCTCGATTTCATGGTAGGGCACCAAACTGAGCAGGTGGTGAATACAATTTAACCGGGCTTTCTTCTTGTCCACCGCTTGAACGACCCACCAAGGAGAGTCTTTTGTGTGGGTGCGCTCCAGCATGGCTTCCTTGGCGCGGGTGTAATCTTCCCAGAGCCGGCGGCTTTCCAGATCCATTGGGCTGAGTTTCCACTGTTTAAGCGGGTCGTGGATGCGGCTTAAAAACCGGGCATGCTGCTCATCATCGGTAATGGAAAACCAGTACTTGACCAGTTGAATGCCATTGCGAACCAGCATCTTTTCAAATTCCGGCACCGTCAGGAAAAATTCCTCAAGCTGACTGTCGGTACAAAAGCCCATCACACGCTCAACACCCGCACGGTTGTACCAGCTGCGGTCAAACAGCACGATTTCACCCGCCGCCGGCAGATGAGACACATAGCGCTGAAAGTACCATTGCGTGCGCTCCCTGTCGTTGGGTGCCGGCAAGGCGGCCACACGGCAAACGCGCGGATTCAGTCTTTGGGTAATTCGCTTGATGGCTCCGCCCTTGCCTGCAGAGTCGCGCCCTTCAAAGATCACCACCATGCGGTGGCCATTGGCAACCACCCAGTCCTGCAATTTGACCAATTCACCCTGAAGACGAAACAGCTCCCGAAAGTAGCGAAGGCGAGCCGTTTTGGATTCGTCCGTGCCGTGCGCCTCAGAGCCCGCCATGCGGTCGTCAAACTCCATCTCCCGTTCCTCGTCATAGCTGTCAGCCAGCTCTTCGCGAAGACGGGCAATGAGTTCCTGCTCAGAAGTTAATTCAGGATTCAAAGGGCTCTCCTTGGTGTGATGGGGAAGTTGATGCGTTTGCAAACAGTCAAGAGCATGGCCAATGGGTGTGACAAATTCATGACAAAAACAGCATCTAAACAGCATCTCGAGCGGCTTGTCTGTCCATTGCAGTCTTTTATCTATTGTTGGCTTGTGCTTCCCCGACCAGGCGCAAACCGCCTACCCTGCCACCTAGACCTCGCTAGAGGGCCTGTCATTTCCACGGCTGAAGTGGTTAGACTGACCCTGTATGAAGATAACACCCACATACAGGATGGAGTCAGGTATGAGATCAAAGCCGATTGAGCTGAATTGGCGCTCGAGAATCAGGTTGGGGCTTGCCGCCTTGCTTGTCAGGCATGGTTTCAAGTCCCTCTTTGTCGTGTTGGCCTTGGGTTCGGCCCATGCCTTTGCCCAACCGATTGCCCAATCAATAGCTCAACCCATTGCTATCGGGCTTTTCGGCGACACAGCTTACTCCGCCAGAGAGCGAGAGTTGCTACCCGTTCTCATGGCCGAGATGGACCGCGAAGAGCTGGCTTTTGTGATCCACGATGGCGACATCAAAAGCGGTGGCTCCTTGTGCAGCGACGCGGTGTTTATGGACATTCTGGGTGTGTTTCAGGCCTCACGTCACCCCTTGATTTATGTTCCCGGGGACAATGAATGGACCGACTGCCACAGGCAAAACAATGGACCGTTTGACCCGCTAGAACGCCTGGGCAAATTGCGTCAACTTTTTTTTGCTGACGAAAAAACCCTGGGCCAAAGGCAGTTTGAGCTGACCCGGCAAAGCCGCGACCCGGCCTTTGCCGCTTACCGCGAGAACGTGCGCTGGGAAGCGGCTGGCGTCCTTTTTGTGGGTATGAATGTGCCCGGCAGTGAAAACAACTATCACGGCAGCACCCGCAATGGCGGACCTGTGGCGGAGTTCATTGAGCGCAGTGCCGTCAATCGCGTCTGGCTGGCCCAGGCGTTCGAGCGTGCCCGGCAAGCCAAGCTGGCCGGCCTGATGCTTGTCATCCAAGCCAATCCGGACATTGAGGCCGCCAACAAGGGCAAACCGGTGCCCGGTTTCCAGGACTTTTTGACCCAGTTGCGCCAGGAAACCCAGTCTTATGCCGGACAGGTTGTGCTGGTGCATGGCGACTCGCATCAGCAGCAAATCAACCAGCCCCTGCGGGACCCGGTAACTCAGGCGGTGATTCGCAACTTCACGCGCGTAGAAACATACGGTTCCCCGTGGATGGGCTGGATTAAGGCCACAGTTGACACCAAAGACCCGCAGGTTTTCCGTTTCGAGCCCCGGCCTTTCCGGATCAACCCTGCGCCAACGCAGTAAACCCTCATAAGCCCCAGAGTTGCTGCGCCACTTCTGTCTGATAAGCTGATACGTATTTCAGGAGGCTCCCGTGCTTGTGAAACGCATCATCGATGTCACAGAGAAAATTTTTCTGATCATCATTGCCCTGTTTACCGTGGGCGCCATGGCGCAAGAGGTCTTGTTGCTGATCGAAAACCTCAAGGTTGAACTCAAAGATCTGCTGCTGATGTTCATTTATGCCGAGGTGCTGGGCATGCTGGGCGCTTTTTACACCAGTCACCGCATTCCCATCACGATCCCCTTGTTTATTGCCATGACGGCCCTGAGCCGCTTGATCATCCTGCAAGGCAAAGACGGTGATCCGTCGATACTTTTATACGAGAGCGGAGCCATTCTCATGATTTCAGGTGCCTGCTGGGTGATCAGCCAGCTGCGTGAACGCGACTGACAAATAAGGCCTGACACCGGTGCGTTATTGCCGATCGACCCTCGCTCTGGCCCTGTGTTCCCTGATCGAAACGATCGCACTGGCTGCGCCCCCATGTGATGATTTTTATGCCTGGCTGCCCAACGTCAGTCGCGCCTTGTGCGAAAACGCCAGGCTGGAGGCCACACCCGCACGCAGTGTGCTGGGCAAACCGATTTACACGCGGGATGTGCTACCCAGCGCGCCCGTTGCAACGCCTTTGCGGGTGCTGGTGGTGGGGGGCATTCATGGTGACGAGCTGTCTTCCTCCTCAGTGGCCTTGCACTGGATCTCGCTGGCTCAGTCAACGCCCGGCCAAATCCACTGGCGGTTTATTCCGGCGCTCAACCCGGATGGGCTTTTCACGCGCCCGTCCCGGCGTGTCAATGCCAATGGCGTTGATCTGAACCGTAACTTTCCCACGCCGAATTGGGAGCGTGAAGCGGTCATCTACTGGGAAAAACGCACCCGACGCGATCCGCGCCGCTGGCCCGGCAAGAGCCCCTTGAGTGAGCCTGAAACCCGGTTTCTGAATGAGGAATTGTTGCGCTTCAAGCCGAATTTGATTGTCAGCCTTCACGCGCCCTATGGCGTGCTGGATTTTGATGGCCCGATTGCCCCACCCAGCCGCTTGGGTCGGCTGTACCTGGACCAGGTGGGCATATTTCCGGGTTCTTTGGGCAACTACGGCGGGGTCTACAAAGGCATGCCGGTGGTTACAGTGGAACTTCCCAGTGCCTTGCTGACACCCCGCGATGTGGAAATCCAGCGCATGTGGCTGGATTTGCGCCAATGGATGGGCGAGACGCTGGTGGCGAGTTTGCCGCCGGTTCAATAAGCGGGCAAACCCGACAAGGTGTAGCGCAGCTTAGCGGACCAGCAGCACCGGCACCGAGCATTGCGCCAGCACCTGTGTTGCGACCGAGCCCATGACCAGGTTGCCCCAGGAGCCGTGGCCATGTGAGCCCATCACAACAAGGTCAAACTTGCCCGTCTTTGCAGTTTTGGCGATCAACTCTCCTGCATGCCCCACTTTCCAATCGCTCTTGGCAGTGATGCCGTGGCGCAGCAGGAACTTGGAAACCGGAGCCAGCACTTTTTCGCTTTCTTCAGCTTGATACTTGTCAACAACGGCTTTGCCTACGGCGGCCCGCACGTGGGGGGTCAGGGCCGACTGGGCCGTGAAGAGCACGTACTCATTGTCATGGGTGAACAAATCATCGTGCGTGGTCAGGTAAGCCAGCATTTTTTTGGTGTAGGCACTGCCATCGACAGCCAGTAAAATTTTCATGGTTTAGTCCTTGGTTAACAAAAAATCAGTCTATCAGGGTCAGTTTATCCAGAGCACGGTCGGGTGTATTGATCGGCGTCAAGTGCTGTTGTGTTTGTTTTTGTTGCGCGTGCTGTCAAGATGCAGGCACAGAGTCGGATTGAAATGGGCTTGTTCGTTCTTGCGGGCATAGCCCAAGGGGTTAGCCACCACCCGACAGCCGCCATGAGTGTAATCGCTGGGGCAGTGCAGATGGCCGTGCAGCCACAGACTCGCGGCGGGGAGTAAATCATCGAGGGCATTGCAAAAGCCCGCTGTTCCAGGTGTATGCCCATAACGGGGGTCAGCGCTTCTCAGGCTGGGTGCAAAGTGGGTCACTACCACCGTTTCACCCGCAAACGGCGTGGCCAGCGTTTCGCGCAGCCATTGCTGGCACACCAAAGATTGTTGGCGTATCTCCTGTGCCAGCATGGGCGCACCATTGCGCGATAGGAGCGCCTTGCGCAAGTAATAGTTGGCCGCACGAAACGCCTTGTCGCGAGATTTCAGCGTTGCGGCCAGCAGGTGCGCTTGGGCGCTGTCTGAACGGGCAGTGGCCAACGGTGTCAATGCGTCAAAGTCGGTCCACAGCGTGGTGCCAATGAAACGAACTGCTGTACTGCCATGCCCCCTATCTGGTTCGGCCAGCACCAGGACTTGGCGCTCCAGCCAGTGAATCCCCAGGCGTTGGCACACCTCCTGCAGTCGCCGGTGTGCCTCATCAAAGTCCTGTCCGTCGTATTCATGGTTGCCGGGTACAAAGATGACCGGGGTGGGCCAGCCCTGCAAGGGGGAAAACCTTGCCAGGCCAAAGTCTGTGTCGGTGAGCCCCGAACCTTGTTGGTAAGAGCCGATGTCACCTGCCAGAACAAGAACATCGGCCTGCGGTGCCGGCTTTGGCACAAAGTGCGGCTGAGTCTCGAGATGAAGGTCGGACAGGAGTTGGATGTTCATGTATTGAGAGGTTCGGGGTGTGCCTGACTGGCAATCCGGGCCAGTACGCCGCGCAGCCAGGTGTGTGCGGCGCTGTGATGCAGCCGCCGGTGCCAGAGGGCGTCCACATGCACGGCTTGCACGCTCAAGGGCAATTCGCGCAGAACCAATTGGTCCGCAATCCCTGTGACCCCGACAAAGTGACGCGGCAGCACGGTCAGCAGGTTGGAGCCGGCAACGACCTGGCCCGCTGTAAAAAACTGGTTCACCGTGAGTACGATCTGTCGTGTGCGACCCAAGGCTTCCAGGGCTTCGTCGATGAAGCCATAGGGGCGTCCGGAAAAGCTCACCAGCATGTGACGGGCCTGGCAAAAAGCGTCTAGAGTCAATGCCTGCGACGCAAGCGGGTGCTCGCATCGCATGACACAGACATAGTCGCTCTGGTACAGCCGCTCGCGTGAAAAGGCTGCCGCTTGGCCGGCCTGTGCGTTGGCAGTCAGGCTGGCCAGCACGGCGGGAAAAAAGCCAATGGCAAGGTCGGCATGACCTTCTTCCAGCAAGCGACGCGGATCCCGGGTGGTCAGGGGAATGACCCGAATCGCTACACCGGGAGATTGCTGCTCTAG
>JBILKC010000022.1:0-17956 GCA_044376885.1 Hylemonella sp.
ATTGTAGGTGAAGTGGCTGCGCATATTTTTGGTCAGACCCGCCCTGAAACCACGGCCTATGCGCACAAGCTGGGCTTGGCTTTTCAACTCACCAACATCATCCGGGATGTGGGGGAGGACGCCATGCGGGGTCGTGTTTATCTGCCGGTCAGCGAGCTGCAGCAGTTTGACGTCAAAGCCCACGAGATTCTCAAGCGTACACCCTCAGAGCGCTTCACAGCGCTGATGAAGTTTCAGACCGACCGTGCCCAGAGTCTCTATGACGAGGCTTTCGCCCTGCTGCCTGCTGCCGACCGGCGCGCCCAAAAGCCGGGGCTGATGATGGCCAGCATTTACCGCACCTTACTCGTCGAGATTGAAAAAGACAACTTCCAGGTGCTCAACCAGCGTGTCAGCCTGACACCGTTGCGCAAGTTTTGGCTGGCCTGGAAGGTTCAGGCCTTGGGATGAAAGTTGCTATCGTAGGTGCCGGTTGGGCTGGTATGGCAGCAGCGGTAGAGCTGTGCAACAACGGGCATACTGCTACAGTATTTGAAGCATCAAAGTCAATCGGAGGAAGGGCTAGAGGCGTAAATACCATTTTACCCAACGGCAAGGAAGTGGTGCTGGATAACGGTCAGCACATCCTGATCGGAGCCTACACCGAATGCCTGGCCCTGATGCGCAGGGTGGGCGTTGATCCGGCGCAGGTTCTGCTGAACCAATCCCTGTGTCTGAAGTTTTCCGACAACACCGGCCTTCAGTTTCCCAAGCTGCCAGCGCCTTTGGATGCCCTGTTCGGCATTCTGGGAGCCTCGGGCTGGACCATGGGTGACAAAACTTCACTGCTCAAAGCCGCGCTGGGCTGGCAAATAGCGGGTTTTCAATGCGCACAAGATACTTCTGTTGCCGAACTGTGCCGCCCTCTGAGCAAGCGCGTCCTGACCGAACTGATCGAGCCCTTGTGCGTGTCAGCCCTCAATACACCGGCATCCCGGGCCAGTGCTGGCGTATTTTTGCGGGTGCTGAAGGACGCCCTGTTCTCAAGCGCCGGTGGCTCGCGTCTGCTGCTGCCGCGTGTTGATCTGTCACGTCTGTTTCCGCAGGCGGCGGCGGATTGGCTGCAAAGCCAAGGAGGACGGATTGAGTTGGGTGTGCGGGTGCGGGAAATCTCCTACGGACAAACCTCAACCGGGCATGAAACAAACACCAAAACCTGGCGTGTCAATGACCTGCCCTTTGATGCCGTCATTCTTGCCACTTCGAGCACGGATGCGAATTTTATCCTTTCAGTATCCATGAGTGACGCTCCTGAATCAATAGCACTTCAAATATTCCAGGAGGATGTGAATGTCTGGTGCAATAGCGCCGCCGAATTGAAATTTGAGGCCATTACCACCGTCTATGCCTGGGCTGAGAGCGCAAGCCTGGCCCGCCCGATGCTCACCTTGCGCAGCCATCAGGAGACAGCACCCGCACAGTTTGCTTTTGACCGAGGTCAACTTGCCGGACA
Organism: Hylemonella sp.; assembly: GCA_044376885.1. Lineage (GTDB taxonomy): Bacteria > Pseudomonadota > Gammaproteobacteria > Burkholderiales > Burkholderiaceae_C > JBEIGE01. The sequence continues at coordinate 1,493 of JBILKC010000022.1, forward strand.
GGACCAGCAGGGTTTGATCGCGTTTGTGGTCAGCGCCAGCCAGCAATCACGCGAAGAGACTCAAAACCTGGTGCTGCAGCAGGCACACAGCCAATTGGGGCTGAACTTGCAGGCAGTGCAAACCGTGGTGGAAAAACGCGCTACCTTTGCTTGCACGCCCGGTCTGGTCCGGCCAAGCCAGATCATTGGCCCAGGTCTACTGGCCTGCGGTGACTACGTCAGGGGGCCCTACCCGGCGACCCTGGAAGGAGCTGTTCGAAGTGGCCTGAGCGCTGCAAGGCTATTAATGCCCCACGGCAACAAACTAGCTGACGCCAGCGGTCTCCAACAGAGCACATAGCTGCGCCATATCTGCCACGGTGGCATGCGGGCTCTCTTCGTGGCTCCAGGCATGGCCAGCGCGATTAACCCAGACGGTTTGCATGCCCGCCGCCAGGCCGCCCAGCACATCAAGCGCTGCATCGTCACCGACATGCAGCACCTCATGGGGCTCTACCCCGACCGCTTTTGCAGCTGCATGGAAGATACGTGGGTCCGGCTTGCCAACGCCAAAGTCCTGGGCGCTCAAACCGCCCAGGAAAAACTCGCCAAGGCCGACCCGGTGGACATCGGCATTGCCATTCGAGAGTGACAACACTGGGAAACGTCGGGACAACCATTGCAAGGCAGGCTTGGCATCTTCATACAAGTCCACGCGCTGGCGCTCGGAAAAAAACACCTCGTAGGCAGGCTCAACCAAGGCCGTGTTCTCGCCTAGTCGCTCCAGCGCCAGCCGAATGATTTCGCGCCGCAAGGTACCCAGATCGTGGCCAATATCAGGGCGCGCGCGTTGAACTTCCTGGCGCAGGGCAAGACGCCTGTCGGCCTGCGTGAAGAGTGCCGCAGTCAAGGGAGCATGGGGACTTAACCAATCGCTCATAGCTGCCTCGGCACGCACGATGGTCGGCCAAATGGGCCACAAGGTGTCGTCAAGATCCAAAGTAATTGCTCTGATTTTTGAAATATCCAGCATAGGTGGGAGAGAATAGCGCATGTCTTTCGCGCAAGAACCAACTTACCAACATGGCACACCGCCCAAAACGGCCATCCTCTTGTGTAACCTGGGTACGCCTGACGCACCCACTGCTGCCGCACTGCGACGTTATCTGGCAGAGTTCCTGGCCGACCAACGTGTTGTAGAAATTCCCAGACTGATCTGGCTGATGATTTTGCATGGCATTATTTTGCGTGTACGTCCTGCCAAATCAGCCGCAAAGTACGCCAGCGTCTGGTTGCCCGAGGGTTCACCATTGAAGGTCTGGACCGAACGTCAGGCAATTGCCCTGCACAACTGGATGCAAGCGAACGGCCAGCATGTGGTTGTGAAATACGCCATGCGGTATGGCAACCCATCTACAGCTTCTCAGCTCGATGCGCTCAAAGCCCAAGGCGTGACCCAGGTGCTGATTTTGCCGGCCTATCCGCAATACTCAGGTACCACCACGGCCAGCGTTTTCGATGCTGTCTATGCCTGGGCGGGAAAAATCAGATCAATCCCGGAATTCCGATTCGTCAACCGTTACCACGATGAGCCCGCTTATCTTGCCGCTCTGGCAAAGAGCATCCGCAAGCACTGGATTACCCATGGCAAGCCAGACCAGTTGCTCATGAGCTTTCATGGCGTGCCTGAGCGCACTTTAAAACTTGGTGACACCTACCATTGCGAATGCCACAAAACCGGCCGATTGCTGGCCGCGGAGCTGGGGCTTGGTCCGGAGCACTATAAGCTCACCTTCCAGTCGCGCTTTGGCAAGGCCAAATGGCTTGAACCCTACACCGAACCCACACTCGTGGATATGGCCAGATCAGGTGTCAAGCGGGTGGACGTGGTGTGCCCTGGCTTTACCAGCGATTGCCTGGAAACGCTGGAAGAAATTTCCATGGAGGCCAAAGAAGCTTTCATGCATGCAGGTGGTCAGGAGTTCCATTACATTGCCTGCCTCAACGACAGCCCCGACTGGATTGAAGCCATGGGCCGAATCGCACTCAAGCACATGAGCGGCTGGTCACACAACAAGGCGCCGGATGAAGAGGCCTGGGCACGGTCCCGTCAAGCCGCCCTGGCTATGGGTGCGAGCCAATAGCCAAGCCTGCGCGAGTGACGTGATGTTCACGTCCGTCGTTGCCTGATGAGCTTTAACAACAGTGGCAACAACAGCAAAAGAAGCACAACGACAAGCAAAGTGGCAGAAGCTGGCCGCTCAATAAAAACCGACCACTTGCCCTCGCCTATAGACAGTGCATTACGCATTTGGGCCTCGGCCAGAGGGCCGAGAATCATGCCGACGATGACCGGCGCAACCGGAAAATCAAACCGCCGCATCAGCACACCCAGCATGCCAATGGCATACATCACAAACAAGTCAAACGCGCTTTGCCGCATGCCGTACACACCCACCGTGGCAAAAATCAGAATCCCGGCATACAACTGCGGTTTGGGGATTTTGAGCAGCTTGACCCATAAACCCACCATGGGCAGGTTAAGCACCAGAAGCATCACGTTGCCGATGTAAAGCGAAGCTATCAGCGCCCAGACCAGAGTAGCAGATGTCTCAAACAACTGTGGGCCCGCCTGAATGCCGTAGTTTTGCAAGGCAGACAACAAAATTGCTGCAGTAACAGAGGTTGGGATCCCGAGCGTAAGCAAAGGTACCAACGTTGCAGTCACCGCTGAATTATTGGCAGCCTCGGGGCCGGCCACACCTTCAATAGCACCTGTCGTGCCAAATTCTTCGGGGTGTTTAGACAGCTTTTTCTCAGTGGCATAACTCAGAAATGTCGGTATTTCCGAGCCGCCCGCCGGGATCGTTCCAAACGGAAATCCCAGTGCGGTACCGCGCAGCCACGCCGGCCAGGACCTGCGCCATTCGTTACCCGTCATGTGAACCTTGTTGAGACTGTTCATCTGAGCAGAAGATCGTCCTTCATACAGGGCGTTGTAGAGCACCTCGCCGGTCGCAAACAGGCCCACAGCAATCAGAACCACTTCAATACCATCCATGAACTCAGGAATGCCCGCGGTATACCTGACTTGCCCAGTAATCTGGTCCATCCCGATCAGTCCAGCAGCCAACCCCAAAAACAAGGCGGTTAGTCCGCGTAAAGAGCTTTTGCCCAGAACTGCACTAACCGTCAAAAAGGCCAGCACCATGAGCAAAAAATACTCCGGGGGTCCGAGTTTGACCGCGTGCTCCGCCACCAGAGGGGCGAACAGGGTTACCAGGACGGTGGCAATGGTGCCAGCCAGAAAAGAGCCGATAGCTGCGGTGGCCAGGGCAGCGCCGGCACGCCCATTTTTGGCCATCTTGAAGCCTTCCAGTGCGGTCACCATGGTGCCGGTTTCACCGGGGGTATTGAGCAAAATTGAGGTGGTAGAGCCCCCGTACATGGCACCGTAGTAGATGCCGGCAAAGAAAATCATGGATGCCGTGGGCTCCACCTGGGACGTGATAGGCAACAGCATGGCCACCGTGACAGCCGGGCCCAGGCCCGGCAAAACACCAATAGCAGTTCCCAACGCGCAACCGACAAAAGCCCACAGCAGATTGATCGGCGTGCCTGCAGTGGCAAAGCCGGAAAGTAGATTGTTCCAGGTTTCAAGCATGTGGGCCCCGGCGGTACGTAAGGCCTACTACAACCAGCCGGTGCTCGTGAGACCGGGCAAATTGATGGCGAGTAATTTTGTAAACAACCAGAAAACGGGCGCTGCAATCAAAGTCCCGGTCAAGGTGTCGATCATGGTTTGGCGTGGACCTCCAGCAGAGCGACCCTCGGCTATGCGCAAGCCACGCACAGCCAGCGCAAAACACAAAGTACAACTCAGCACAAATCCCAATGTAGTGATTAAGGCAGCATTGGCTAGAACACCTGCGGACACCCAAGCCAGCGAAACCCAGTCGCCACGAGCCGAGCCAGTGGGCTCTTCCAACTCACGGTAACCACCGGTTCTGGCTTCCCACAACAGGCCCAGACCACAGATCAACAGCGCAGTTGCAACCACCCAGGGCATAAAGTTGGGTCCGACGCCCGCATAGCCAGCCTCAGAAGGAATGGATAGAGCGCCGTAAACCATCACTAAGGCTACGCCGATCGCGCCACACCCAACCAGTGTCTGAGAGGTCAGCGAGCGCGAGGAGTTTTGCATTCAAATCATCCCGGCTTTGACCATGGTAACTCGCAGGCTGGCAAATTCACGGTCCACAAAATCCTCAAAGTCTTTGCCTGTCAGCAAAGCCGGAGTCCAGGCGTTTTTTTCCATTGCTTCGGCCCAGGCCTTGGATTTGCTGGCTTTGACCACTAGGTCAGTCAACGCTTTACGCTGTTCAGGCGTGATGCCAGAAGCGCCATAAACGCCTCTCCAGTTGCCGATCTCGACATTGATGCCCTGCTCTTTGAGGGTAGGAACGGCAATTCCTTTGAGTCGGGTAGCAGAAGTCACACCAATCGGAACCATTTTCCCGGATTCAATGTACTGAGAGAACTCACTGTAGCCGCTACCGCCCACCGTCACGTTACCACCCAGGATCGCAGCCACGGCCTCACCGCCTCCCCGGAAGGCAACATAGTTGATTTTGGAAGCGTCCACACCCACCTCGCGGGCGATCATGGCAGCAGCAATATGCTCGGTTGATCCTCTGGAGCCGCCTCCCCACTTGACACTGCCGGGATCTTTCTTCATCTGAGTGATGACATCCGCCATGGATTTAAAGGGAGAACCTGCAGGCAAAACAAACACATTGAACTCACTGGTCAAGCGGGCGATCGGGGTCAACTTGTCCAGCCCCACCGGAGGTTTGCCGGTAATAATTCCCCCCAGCATGACGGCCCCCATCACCATCAAAGCGCTTGGATCTCCCTTGGCAGCGTTGGCAAACTGTGCCAAACCAATCGCACCCGCAGCGCCGCCCTTGTTCTCAAATGTCACCGTGGCTGCTGCTCCTGAATCCTGAAGGGCTTTACCCAGCGCCCTGCCCGTGGTGTCCCAGCCACCACCAGGGTTAGCAGGAATCATCATTTTGAGGTTGTTGGCCGCCTGCACTGACAAAGGCAGCGAACCCGCCAGGGACATAGCCCCCAAGACTTTTAGAAACTGGTCACGACGCATGGCTGTCTCCTTTTCATATTGTGAATGACCTTATCCGGTCGGTACGTGATGTTAAAGCAATCAAGAGGGAAATTCGATTATTCTAGTCGGGTAAACGAACTTGACTGACCTCAATGAGCCAATAAAAAAACCCCGCATCCGCGGGGTTTTGAAATGCAAGCCTGAAGTCAATCAGGCTTTTTTCGCATACGCACTGCACCAAGCTTTGCCTGCAACCTGCTTGCCCGCAAACAAGGGGCAGCCGCCAGCGGCATCCGTGGCCTTGCCCTGGAAGAGCGCGCAGTTGGAACAAACCTGGCCGGCTGCATATTTTGGAAACTTGGCTTTATCTACTTTAGTACCATCAGCTTTGTAGCCAAGCGCGATGGCGTTGGCGTCGGTCTCTGCCAGCATAGGGGCTTGTGCAAAAGCATTCCCGGTCATGAGGGCACCACTGCCCAAAGCGATTTGAATTACAAATTCACGGCGTTTAGTCATGTCAATTACTCCTGAGTTGTTAAACATTTTGCGTGGATGACGACAAGTACTTACTTTAACTTGTTTCAATTGAATCCGAGGGAGTTTGTCGGACAAAAGCCCCGGTTAAATCAACGCGAGGGCTTCAAAAGGGTTGACCGGCAGGATCAAATTGACCCTATGATTATGTTTAAGTTCACTCCGAAGATCCTCAACTTCGCGATGCAAACATGCTTTGAATACGCCAGACACAATTCACAGTTCAGTTTTACGGTGCCGACAAAGCCACCTGTTTAGATCCGGGAAGCCCTAGCGACTTCAATCAAACTTAGCTTGGGTTTATCAATTTCCATGAATCAAATCTGTATTTGTTACCGATTGGCATATAATTTAGCAATCGATCAATTAATTTGCACCCTTTGCAGGTTCGCGACTCAAGGCAACACATGACGAAAACAGGCGACATCAGCGGAATCGACCCGCTTGACTTGAGGCGCGCCTTCGGCCGTTTCGGCACAGGCGTCACGGTTATCACGACCCTGAGTAAGGAAGGCACAAAAATCGGCATTACCGCCAACTCGTTCAACACCGTGTCTCTCGATCCCCCGATAGTCCTGTGGAGCCTGTCCAACAAATCTCCGAACATGGACGCCTTCAGCAACTCCGGCCGGTTCGTTATCAACGTGTTGACCGTCGACCAGCTCAACCTCTCCAATCAATTTTCAAAGCCCTCAGAAGACAAGTTTGCCGGCGTCGAATACAGCCCCGGCATAGACGGTATTCCGGTTCTTGCCGGATGCGCTGCAACCATTGAATGCGCTGTGGTTAATCGGCATGTCGTGGGTGATCATGTGCTGTTTCTTGGCCAGGTTGTGCATTACGCGCACAAACATGCTAATCCCCTGCTGTTTTTCAACGGCAAATACATGCAAGGCGTTGACTTGATCACCGCAAAGAACGCCTGAATTCAGATTAACCCCTCAAAAGCCCTTTAGGAACGCTATGAAACTCGGAATGTTCATGATGCCCTTGCATCCCCCCGGACGCAATATTGGAGAAACCCTGGCAGAGGATCGCGAAGCCATTTTGTTGGCAGACAAACTGGGGTTTTCTGAAGCCTTTGTGGGAGAGCACGTCACCGATGCAGCTGAAACGGTGACCTCGTCCATGATCTTTCTGGCCAGCCTGGTGCACGACACCAAGAACATCATGCTCGGTACAGGCACGATCAACATGCCCAACAGCCACCCTGCAGCTATTGCTGCGCAAGCGGCCATGCTGGACCACATGCTCAAGGGCCGATTCATCATGGGTATCAGCCCCGGTGGACTCATGTCTGATGCCGAGGTGTTCGGCAATTTCGGCAACAACCGCAACGAGATGTTTGTCGAATCAATCAACACCGTGCTCAAGATCTGGGAATCCGAGCCGCCCTACAACATTGAAGGCAAATACTGGAACGTGTCAGTAGGACGGACCATGATTCCTGAAATCGGTCAGGGCTACATCATGAAACCATTTCAAAAGCCACACCCCCTGATTGTGGGCACTGCGGTAGCACCTTTTTCCCAGGGCGTGACTGAGATGGCCAAGCGCGGTTGGCAACCCATTTCAGCCAATTTTCTTATGCCCGAATGGGTCAAAACCCATTGGCCCAAGTACGTTGAAGGCCGCACCTCGATTGGTGCCGTGGCAGCTCCCGCCGAATGGCGGGTGGCCAAGAGTATTTTTGTGGCCGATGACGAAGCCACGGCCCAGCGGTACGCCCATGAGGCCTCAGGCCCCTACCACTTCTATTTCAAACAGCTGGTGCGTAAACTGGTTGGGGCAGGTGGTCGAGGCAACCTCTTCAAGACCGACCCCGACATGCCCAATGAAGCCATTACGCCCGAGTACGTGACCAAGCGTCTGGTGCTGGCAGGCACGGTCGACTCGGTTGTCGATCAATTGCTGGCGTTTCGCGAACACGTGGGCGACTTTGGTACGCTGTTGTATGCATGCCATGACTGGCTGGACCCTGTTCTGGCCAAGCGCTCCATGCAGCTGATGGCCGAGCAGGTTATGCCGCGCGTCAATGCGGCTATCGGCCAGTCTTAATCAGACACTCACACAAGTTAACACCGACCAACCCTTCTCCATCAGGACATGACCGTGGCTACTTCCGCTTCCAAGAAAAAAGAATCTGTATCCCCTAAAACCCTGCCTACTGCTGACAAAACAGTAGGCATGGTCGGATTGGGCATCATGGGGTCTGCCATGGCTGCCAACTTGGTCAAGGCCGGCTTTACTGTCTATGGCTTTGACCCGGTTGCCAAAGCCTGCGCACGGCTCAAAAAAGTCGGGGGTCATGTCTGCACCGGCGTGACTGAGCTGGCCCAGCAATGCAGCCACATCATCCTGTCTCTGCCCAGTGAGGCCGCGCTGGACCAGGTGTGTCTGGAGCTGATCGCCGCCGAAGAAAAGGGCGCCAAAGGCCTGATCGTCGCCGAAACCAGCACCCTGCCTGAAACTGCGAAACTGCGTGCCCACGCCTTGCTTTCCAAGCACAAAATCACGCTTCTGGATTGCCCGCTTTCAGGAACCGGTGCGCAAGCTGTTAACCGTGATCTGGCTATCTATGCCAGCGGGCAGGCCAAGGCGATCAAGGCCATGATCCCGGTGTTTGAAGGCTTTGCACGCGCCCGGTATGACGTGGGTGGTTTTGGCAATGGCATCCGGATGAAGCTGGTGGCCAATCTGCTGGTGGCGATTCACAATGTGTCAACTGCCGAGGCCATCATGATGGGCGTGCGCTGCGGCCTGGATGCAGCGACCATCGTCAAGGTAGTGGCCGACGGCGCAGGTGGCTCGCGCATGTTCACAGTTCGTGGACCTGTCATGGTTGACCGCTCCTGGGGCGAAGCCACCATGAAGGTGTCAACCTGGCAAAAAGACATGCGTCTGATCAATGACGCCTTGCAGTACAGTGACACCCCGGCTCCTTTGTTTGCTGCCTGCATGCCCATTTACAACGCCGCCATGGCGCTGGGTCACGGCATGGACGACACCGCTGCGGTTTATGCTGTACTCGAGCGAATGGTTGGCAAAACGGCTACCAAGCGCGGATAAGTGACCAGCGCGCCAGCCAGAAAGTTATCAATCGCGAAAGCGGCCTTTTCCATCAAGCCTACCGAGAGTTCGACCTTGTAGACATGGTGTCGCACAGCGTAGTAAAAAATACCGCCGTGCAGACTCCAGACATACTCCATCTCTTCGTCACTCACTTTTGCAGACACGTCTTTGATGCCGCAGTAACGACGTAGTTCACGGCACATAACAGGCATGAGTTCCCTGCGGATCAGCTTGATGTATCGCTGATTGAGCTCGGGGTTGGACAGCCCGGCGTACATATAAATTCTTATCCAGTCGGGTTGGTAGGTGGCTTCCGAGTAGCGCCTGTAAAACTCAAGCAGGCGCTCGCGCAGAGGTCGATTCTGGTCTTGCAGCAAAGCAATCCAGTCCGGATTCCAGCGGCCTTCGAACACGGTTTGATAAACCCGCTCCACCAGCTCCTGCTTGTTCGCAAAATAACGGTACAACAGCGGTTGCGTAATACCCAGTCGATGGGAGAGTTCCCGGGTTTGACCGGAAAATCCGACCTCTGCAAAATAAGCAATCGCCCCGTCAATGATTTGCTTCTCACGCTCAGCCGGTGACAATCTGGCCTGAGGCACACGGGTCAGACGTTTGGCCGCCCGCTTGGGCGCCAAGGTGGTCTTTTCTTTGGTGCTGAAAGGCAATTGAGAGTTGGGGCCGTGAAATAGACTGATGCAGTTTAGAGAGGTGCTGGCACTTGCGTGCGATACCAGTCGTTGATCTGCGCCCCGGTTTGGATTATCACGCCAGGCTTTGACTTCACATAAGACAACAGCTTCTCGAACATGGCGATCCGGTGCGGGGTACCGGTGATGTAAGGGTGGACGCTGATCGCCATCACACGGGGAATGGTTGCACTGTCCTGCCAAAGGCGATCAATTTGTGCAACACCGCGCTCGTACAGCTCGGCACCTGTGTGGCTTTGCAGCAGCATCATCGGGATGTCATTGATCTCGACACTGTAGGGTACCGAAAGCACCGGTTTGGGTTTGGCAGGAATCCAGACCGGCTGGTCATCAAAGACCCAGTCGGCCACGTACTCAATTCCTGCTTCAGCCAGACAGTCAATCGTCTCCGCCGTTTCAGTCAGGCCCGGGCTCTCCCAGCCTGTGGGTGCCTTTCCGGTAAAGGCCTTGATGGTTTCAACCGTTTGCATAATCGCTTCGCGCTGATTGGGCAGTGCGTGCATGGGGCCCTGCACATAACCATGGCCCATAAATTCCCAGCCCAGATCAAGGGCTGCAGACGCTACCCGCGGGTACGACTTGCAAACCACACCATTGATGGCCAGTGTTGGAACAATTCCCAGGTTCTTGAGCGCATCGTGGAGGCGCCAGAAACCCACACGCATACCGTATTCGTGCCAAGCCCAGTTGGGAAGATCGGGCTGAAGCGGCTGCCCCATGGGAGGGCTCAATACGGTGCGGGGCATGGCCCGCTCCATGCTCCAGTGCTCTACGTTCACAATCACCCAGACCAGCATACGGCCGCCCTGCGGCAGGGTTAGCGGGGGACGGTCAACAATAGCCGAGTACGGTACACGTGTGCTGGGGAGTCCTTGTTCGCTCATAAGTTAGTCGCCTTTGATACCGTTGTCTGAAATCAGCTTGGAATATTTGGCATTTTCTGATGCCAGAAAGGATCTGAATTCGTCTTGGCTGGAAGCCATAGCCTCAACGCCCAGACCGGCAAAACGCTCTTTCAGGTCCTGGTCTGCCATGATCTTAACCAGTGCGGCGTTGTAAGCGTCAACAACCGCCTTGGGTGTTCCGGCAGGCAGAAACACGCCCCACCAGTTTTCAGCTACCAGACCACTCAATCCAGCTTCGGCAAATGTCGGGATTTCAGGCGACATGGGTGAACGCTTTGCACTGGTAATAGCCAAGGCACGCAAGCGGCCGGACTTGATGTGCTGCGAGACAGGCAAGGCGTCAGACACCATCAGGTCAATCTGTGCCGCCAGCAGGTCGTTTACAGCCTGACCGCCGCCTTTGTAGGGAATACCCACCATCTTGATGCCAGCCTGGCGCATGATGAGTTCACCACCCAAATGGGCCATGCTTCCTGCACCACTGGTACCAAAGCTCAGCGAGCCCGGCTTGGCTTTGGCCGCTGCAACCAAATCTCCCAGGTTCTTGAAGGGCGAAGCGCTTGGAACCACCAGAATATTGGGACCGGTAGCTGTAAGTGAAACCGGAATAAAGTCTTTCTCCATGCTGTAAGGCACTTTGGTGATGAGAGGGTTGACCGCTGCGGGGCCGAGATTTCCAATCACAAAGGTGTAGCCGTCGGCAGGTTGACGAGCAGAAAACTCCATGCCGATCGATCCGGCCGCACCGGGCTTGCTTTCGATGATCACGGGCTGACCCCAAAACGCACTGAGCTTTTGACCCATGATGCGCGCCATCAGGTCAGAGCTGCCACCTGCGGGGTAGGTCACCACCAGTCGCACCGGCTTGTTGGGAAAGGCCTGGGCCATCACAACACCGGTAACAGCCAAAAGGGCTGCTGCGATCAGGGTGCGCAAGCCTGCGCGCGATTTATGAAATGGGTTCACGATTTGTCTCCTTAAAAATTAGTTATTGAGGTTCATTATCAATTGATCAATTCATCATTGCAACCATCAAGACGGCTCAATTTTGCAGGACGGCCTGACTTGGTTTTTTGTGGTCTCATGTGGTTTTACGGCCCTCTTTGAGCCACCAGGTTAACAAGGACGTGCAATCGGCCGCATCCAGGCCGCTAGCGGCAGCACGGTCAAAGCATTTGAGCGTCATGGATGTCAGGGGTAAATCAGAATGCCCATCTGCGCCTTGGTCAAGCATGCTGCGAACATCCTTGCGCATGGTGGCAATGTCTACGGTCACTTGGCTATTGGCGTTGCCCATCAGCGCCTGCGCAATCATGCCGCCACGCACTTTGAGCATATTGGGCCCACCCGAGGTTTCAGAGAAAATATCAATTACCCGCTTGGGGTCCAAGCCCAGGGGCTCAATCAGTGAAAGTGCTTCACTCAAGGTTTGCCAGTAGACCATCAGGGGAAGGTTGATGGCCAGCTTCATGGTTGCACCTGCACCTAAGGGCCCCACGTGTTCCACGCGGCGGCACAGCAGGTCAAGCACAGGTTTTGCACGCTCCAGGTCAGCAGTCTCCCCGCCCACGAAACCCATGAGCTTGCCCTCAGATGCTGGGCCAACACTGCCACCTACCGGGCATTCCAGGTAGTGCGCGTCAACCGCTCCAGCCCGGGCTCCCACCTCTTGCGGCTTGGCCGGCTTGACCGTGCTCATATCAATAAAAAGTTTGCCCTTCACATCGCCCGAAAGCAGGCCATCAGCACCGCCGTAAACCGCATCAAGCGCGTTTTCATCCGTCAACATGGTGATCACCAAATCTGTTTTCTGCGCTAACTCCGAAGGCGTTCTTGCCGAAATGGCACCCACGTCCACCAATGGTTTGGCGCGCTCGGCGCTGCGGTTCCAGACTGAGACCTGATGGCCTAATGTCATCAATCTTTTGGCAATGGCCGATCCCATTTTTCCTGTTCCGGCAATTCCGATGTGCATCGAGTCTCCTTGGTTATAAATTGGTATTGATATTGTTCTAGTTCACCCTGATGATAAGTTATCATAAGATAAATAACCACGACTCAGGAGACTCAATGTTCTACACATGCCAGCCCGGCTGCTCTGATCCTCTGCACAATCACGGCAATATGCGCGCAAGTGCACGCACAGCCGCTGCCACCAAAACCAGCACCACCGCCAAGGTATCAAGCCCTGCCTTGGCCCGCCCGGTAGCTAAAGGCAAAGCCGGAAAATCCAAGGTCGTGGACTTGCATTGCCATTACCTTAATCCGGTGATCAATGCCAAAACGGCGCACCTCAACCCGGCTCAGTACGACCCTACGACGGTGTTCGCGGACGAGATCACTCGCGCCACCAACGTCAAGCAAATGAAAAGTCGTGCGCCCAAACTCACCGGCGTCAATCAGCGTCTGGTCGACATGGACCGCATGGGTGTTGACATCCAGGCGGTCTGCCCTGCGCCGTATCATTTTTTCTATTGGACAGAAGCCGATTACGGCGCTGAACTGGCACGCGAGGTCAATGAAGGTATTGCAAAAATTGTGTCGGATACTCCTGACCGCTTTGTCGGCCTGGGCTCGGTTCCGTTGCAAAACTCACAGTTGGCCATTCGCGAATTGAACCACTGCGTTAAAAATCTGGGTATGCGTGGGATTGAGATTTGTACCAACGTTAACGGCAAAAACCTGACTGATCCCAGCCTCAAGCTGGACAAATTCTTTGCCCGTTGCGAAGAACTCGGTGTGGTGATCTTCATGCACCCTCTGGGCTGGACCCAGGCCGATCGCCTGACCCACCACTACTTCAATAACGTCATCGGCAACCCTCTGGAGTCCACCGTGGCTGTCTCCCATCTTATTTTTGATGGTGTGATGGCGCGCTACCCCAAGCTCAAAATCGTGGTTGCCCATGGCGGTGGTTTTATCGCCCACTACTGGGCCCGCATGGACCATGCCTGGCGCGCTCGCCCGGACTGCCGAACCGTGATCAAGCGTCTGCCCTCAAGCTACCTTGAAAAGTTTTACTTTGACACCATCACCTTTGACCCTGAAATGCTCAAGCGTCTCATTGACCGCTTCGGTGCGGATCATGTGGTGCTGGGAACCGACTACCCTTACGACATGGGCGAGGAAGATCCGCTGGGCCTGATCGCCCAGGTCAAACGGCTGCCCAAAGCATCGCGGGATTTGATTGCGGGCGGTAATGCTGCTCGCTTGCTCAACATCAAATAGTCTCAAAGCAGGCAAGGCCTGCTGCGGCAATGATGCCGTCCTCTGAAGACTGGACCCCCGAAATGCCGATGGCTCCGACATATTGGCCATCACGGATCAGGGGCACACCACCTTCTATGGGTGTTGCACCGGGCAACTTCATCACCACGGCCCGGCCCCCCTGAACAGCTGCCTCCATGGACTTGCTTGTGCGCTTGAACAACAGTGCCGTCTTTCCCTTTTCAACTGCAATCACACTCGATGCTTTTTGTGTGCCGTCCATGCGTTCCAGGTACATCAAGTGCGCGCCATCGTCGACGATGGCAATCACCACATTCCAGCCCTCCTGAACAGCCTTAACACGGCAGGCCTCGGCAATTTTTTTTGCATCCTCGATCGACAAAGTGAGTTGACTGAACATCATTTAATCCTTTTGGCATTGATGTGAAAAACCAGTGATAGCTTCTAAAGCAGGTGGGCGATCCTACCCGTTCCCGGAAAGCGGTAAGGGTTACAAAAAAGCCCGAAGCGCCTTCAGAGCGATTTCCGCAGACTCCTCCATCGGCAAGTGCCCGGTATCGGGAATCGTCACAAGCCTGCTGTTAGCCAGTGCATCGAGGTAGTTTTGCGCATTGGCTACCGGGATCATGGCGTCCTTGTCTCCCCATAGAAGCAAGGTCGGCGCGGTAATGCTTTTGAGTAAAGGCACAGGGTCAATCAGTGTGGTCTGCGACATTCGCGCCAGCAAAGCTTCACGACCGCCGGGGGCAAGCATGAGGTCGTGGTAGCGAACCAACAGCGCGTTTGACAGCGACTCCGGTTTGGCATAGGCGGGTAACAAGCTCATCCTTAGCAGGGCTTTGGGCAACACATAGCGCATCGCTTTGAGGCTGGCACCGACTTGAGGTGGCTGGCCATACGTAAACCCCGGACTGGCAAACCCGTCGGGCGCTATCAGCACGAGTTTATTCACGCGCTGCGGGTGACGGGCAGCGAAGGTCCAGGCAATGCGTCCGCCGATCGAATGCCCCACAAGATCCACTTTGTCCAGCCCCAATTGATCGATCAGGGCCAACACCAGTTGCAGGCTTCGCGTGTCGGTGTAATCCCCTGTGGTGTCGGCCGGGCTCAAGCCGCTGCCGGGCAAATCGAGTCGGATAACCCGATAGTCTTTTTCCAGGTCTTTGGCCCAGGACTCCCAGGTGTGCAGGCTGCTGGCAAAGCCATGCAGAAAAACAATCGCCGGTGCACTTTTCGGTCCGCTGTCACGCACATGCAGCACGGTGCCAGAAACCAGAATCCGATCCGCGGGAGCGTTCAGGTACCTGGCATCCAGTTTTTCCTGATTGATGTCTGGAGTCCACAGCCAAAAAGACAATAGCGCTATTAAAATCATAACAACAAGACCTGCCAAAAATTTCAAGATACCCCTCGGGTGGCACCTCAAGCGCCCAGTTTTTGCAATGTCCCGATTGTAATTTCTGATACGCTTGAACTTCAATCCAGTCAACCCCCTTATCCGTGAATGAAAAACCTC
The DNA here is from genome assembly GCA_044376885.1 of Hylemonella sp. Lineage (GTDB taxonomy): Bacteria > Pseudomonadota > Gammaproteobacteria > Burkholderiales > Burkholderiaceae_C > JBEIGE01. Next base: position 16,562 of record JBILKC010000022.1, read on the forward strand.
CCCCCACCATGAGCAGCACTGAATTCCGTCTGGCAGGCGTGATGGGGTGGCCTGTTGCCCATTCCCGGTCACCCTTGATTCACAACCACTGGATCCAGACCTACGGCTTGACGGGCGCTTATGTTCTGCTTGCCGTCAAACCCGACAACCTTGCGACTGCCGTTGCAGGCCTGCCTGCACTGGGCTTTGCGGGTTGCAACATCACCATTCCGCACAAAATTTCAGCTATGGGTTTTGTGCATGCGGTCGATGCAACGGCAAGCCGCATGGGGGCCATCAACACCATCGTGGTGCAGGCTGATGGCAGCCTGAAAGGTTTCAACCACGATGGCTTCGGCTACATCCAAAGTCTGCTGGATGCCAAGCCGGACTGGCGCGCAGACTCAGGCCCCTGTGTTGTGTTGGGCGCAGGCGGTGCCGCCCGGGCAGTGGTGTTAAGCCTGGCAGAACGTAACGCCAAAGAAATTCGCCTGCTCAACAGATCTGAAGAGCGCGCCCAAGCGCTGGCGCAGGAATTCGGTGGCCCGATCAGAGTTTTTCCTTGGGCTGAACGTCATGCGGCCCTCGCTGACGCGGCTTTGCTGGTCAACACAACGAGTCAGGGCATGCACGGCAATCCGCCCCTTGACCTCGACCTTGCACACCTCCCCAGGCATGCGCTGGTCTCGGACGTGATCTATGTCCCTCTGGAGACTGCGCTACTCAAAGCCGCACGCGAACGGGGTAACCCCACAGTCAACGGCTTGGGTATGCTGCTGCACCAAGCGCGGCCAGCTTTTCATGCCTGGTTTGGCGTCATGCCCGAAGTCACTCCGGCCTTACGACTAGCGGTGAAGGCCACCCTTTAATACAACCATGCAATTCCATCTGAACGGCTTCAAGCCCGGAGACCCGCAACTTAGCGATGCATCTGCTTATGCCAAGCTTCACCTGCATGCAGACACGATTGCCGCACAGGTCGATGTGCTCATCGTGGGCTGTGGGCCTGCAGGACTGACGCTGGCCGCGCAGTTGGCAGCGTTTGCAGACATCACCACCGCCATCGTCGAACAAAAAGACGGTCCCCTGCAACTCGGACAGGCGGACGGCATTGCCTGCCGCACCATGGAAATGTTTGAGGCCTTTAGCTTCAGTGAGAAAGTACTTAAAGAAGCCTGCTGGATCAACGAGGTCACCTTCTGGAAGCCCGACGAACACCAGCCTGAAAAAATTGTGCGTCACGGCAGGGTTCAGGACACTGAAGACGGCCTGTCAGAATTTCCCCATGTGGTACTCAACCAGGCCCGGGTGCATGACTTCTACCTAGACCACATGCGCCAGTCTCCCAGCCGGCTTGAACCACACTACGCCCGGGAGTTGATCGACCTGGTGATTGACCGCAACGCCCAAGACTAT
>JBILKC010000191.1:0-5573 GCA_044376885.1 Hylemonella sp.
CTGATGTTCTCCTTCCTCATGCTGCTGGTGATCAACAGTTTGCAGTCCTGGCAGCGCCGTGCCACGGGGGGCGGCTCATGAGAACCGAACCCATACGCCATGCCCGCTCGGGCACCACTGAAGCCCCTTGGTTGCGTTACACGCTCATTGCCACAGCGCTGGCCTTCATGTTTCTATTTCTGGTGTTGCCACTGGCGGCGGTCTTTGCCGAGGCACTGCGCAAAGGCTGGGATGCTTACTGGGAAGCACTCAAGGAGCCCGATGCATGGGCTGCCATACGCCTGACGCTGATCACGGCGGCCATCGCCGTGCCGCTGAACCTGGTTTTTGGTGTTGCTGCGGCCTGGGCGATTGCCAAGTTCGAGTTCCGTGGCAAGGCGTTTCTCACGACCCTTGTGGACTTGCCGTTCTCGGTGTCACCCGTGGTGGCGGGCCTGATTTACGTGCTGGTCTTTGGCGCACAGGGTTGGCTGGGCCCCTGGCTGGCTGCGCATGACATCAAGATCATTTTTGCGGTGCCGGGCATTGTTCTGGCGACGGTTTTTGTGACTTTTCCCTTTATCGCCCGCGAACTCATTCCGCTGATGCAGGCCCAAGGCACTGATGAAGAACAGTCAGCCATTGTGCTGGGTGCCACCGGCTGGCAGACCTTCTGGTACGTCACATTGCCCAATATCAAGTGGGGACTGATCTATGGCGTGATTTTGTGCAACGCGCGGGCCATGGGGGAGTTTGGTGCTGTGTCGGTGGTCTCCGGGCATATTCGCGGTCAGACCAACACCATGCCGTTGCATGTGGAGGTGCTCTACAACGAATACCAGTCGGTCGCTGCTTTTGCCGTGGCTTCGCTGCTGGCACTGCTGGCCTTGGTCACACTGGTCATCAAGTCGGTTGCAGAGTGGCGGCAGGAAAGCGAAATGAAGGCATTGGCCAACCTCTCCCCAGAGCAGCCTGTCACCAAGCCAAACCAGATCATCCCGATTCAGGGTCTAGCATCATGAGTATCGAAATCCGCAATATCAACAAACAGTTTGGTGACTTTCAAGCCTTGCGTGATGTCAATCTGGACATCCACTCAGGTGAACTGGTGGCGCTGCTGGGGCCTTCAGGCTGCGGCAAAACCACGCTGCTGCGCATCATTGCCGGCCTGGAAACCGCCGATCAGGGCAGTATCTTGTTCAGTGGCGAAGACACCACGGATGTGCATGTGCGCGAGCGCCAGGTTGGCTTTGTCTTTCAGCACTACGCGTTGTTTCGGCACATGACGGTCTTTGACAATGTGGCTTTTGGCCTGCGCATGAAACCCAAAGCGCTGCGCCCCACGGATGCCGTGATCAAGAAAAAAGTGCATGACTTGCTCGGCCTGGTGCAACTGGACTGGCTCTCAGACCGTTATCCGTCCCAACTCTCGGGCGGGCAGCGCCAGCGCATCGCCTTGGCCCGGGCCCTGGCCGTGGAGCCCAAGGTGTTGCTGCTCGATGAACCCTTTGGTGCGCTGGATGCCAAGGTTCGCAAGGAGTTGCGCCGCTGGTTGCGCCGGCTGCACGATGACTTGAATGTCACCAGTATTTTTGTCACCCACGACCAGGAAGAAGCATTGGAGGTGGCCGATCGGGTGGTGCTCATGAACAACGGGCGGGTGGAGCAAGTGGGCTCACCGCAAGAGGTGTGGGATCACCCGGCCAGCCCTTTTGTTTATGGCTTTCTGGGCGACGTCAACCTGTTTCACGGGCGTGCCCATGAAGGCACGGTGCATCTGGGCAGCGATCAGAATGCCGTGCGGCTGGACAGCCCGGAGCATCGGGGCGCGCAAGACGCCAAAGCCTGGGCCTATGTGCGTCCGCATGACTTTGATCTGCAGAAATATGTGGCTGAAGAAGGTGTCAAAATCAATCAGCTGCCCGGAGGTATTGTTGCCAAACTCAGCCGCGCCATCGTGATCGGGCCCACCGCCCGGCTTGAGCTGATTGCCCAGGACCCAACGCAAGCGCAGGGCAACGATATCATCGAGGTACAGATTAGTGCCCAACAGTACCGTGACCTTGGTTTGAACGAGGGCGATCTGCTGGTCGCAACACCGCGCAACGCCCGCGTCTTTGTGGAAAAGGAAAAAGATTTTGCTCGTCTGGTTTGAATCCCGCCCCAGGCAGATTTTTGGGGCCATTGCGGCATCGAGTTTGGGTCTGCTGGGCTTTGGCCTGTATTTGCAGCACGGGCTCGGGCTCAACCCCTGCCCGATGTGCATCGTGCAGCGTTACGCTCTCTTATCCATAGCAATCATTTCTTTGATTGCAACGACTTTGACCCGAAAAGGCTTGCAACGGATGAGCGCGGCCTTGCTGCTGATTGCTGCGGGCTTTGGCGCATTTGTGGCTGCCCGTCAAAGCTGGTTGCAGTGGTACCCGCCCGAAGTGGTGAGCTGCGGACGGGATTTTTACGGCATGATCGAAACTTTTCCCCTGCAGCGCGCCATTCCCATGATTTTCAAGGGCGGTGGGGACTGTACCGCCATCGACTGGACTTTTCTGGGCGGCTCCATTGCCAACTGGTCGTTTCTGTGCTTTTCTGGCATTGCACTGCTGGCCTTGCTGCTGATCTGGCGGCCAACCCGGACGTGAGGGGTTAACCGGGGCAAGCGACTCAGCCCAGCTTTTTCACCAGCACCTGGGATTTGCGGTCCCAGTTGTAAATACGGCGTCTTGCCTCAGGCAGGTGGTCCGGGTCTGAGGGCACAAAGCCGCGCCGTAAAAACCAGTGCATGGTGCGGGTGGTCAGCACAAAAATACTGTCCAGTCCCATGGCACGAGCACGCTGCTCCACACGTTTCAAGACCCGTTCGCCATCACCCTGGCCTTGGGATTCAGGCGATACAGTCAGTGCCGCCATTTCGGCTGTCCGGCTTTCAGGGTAGGGGTAGAGCGCCGCACAGGCAAAGATCACGCCGTCGTGTTCAAGAATGGTGTAGTTGCCGATGTCGCGTTCAATCTCGGTGCGGTCGCGCTTGACCAGGGTGCCGTCTTTTTCGAACGGTTGGATCAGCTGCAGAATGCCGCCGACATCATCCGAGGTGGCTTCGCGCAGTTCTTCCAGTTTTTCGTCCACCACCATGGTGCCTATGCCATCGTGAACATAAATTTCCAGCAGCAGGGCACCATCCACCGAAAACGGCAGGATGTGGCTGCGTGCCACCCCGCTTTTGCAGGCTTTCACACAATGCTGCAGGTAAAAAGCCGTGTCGGTGGGTGCGGTCGGGTTGGGCAGAGCGGTCAGCAGCTTTTCGGCGGCTGCAAGCGGGAGCTCGGTATCAACCGGGTTGTCATCTGAGGCGGCTTCTTCCGGGCGGATGCGGATGCCCGGAATTTCAGTGACAAAGATCAGCTTGTCAGCCTGCAAGGCACAAGCCACCGAGGTTGCCACCTCTTCCATGCTCAGGTTAAAGGCCTCGCCGGTCGGGGAAAAACCGAAGGGGGATATTAAAACCATAGCACCGAAGTCAAGTGTTCTCTTGATTCCGGCCGTATCTACCTTGCGAACCAGGCCGGAGTGCTGGAAATCAACACCGTCCACAATGCCCACTGGCCGCGCGGTAATAAAGTTGCCTGACAGCACCCGCACCGTGGAGCCGGCCATGGGGGTGTTGGGCAGGCCCTGGCTGAACGCCGCCTCAATTTCGTAGCGCAACTGGCCGGCCGCTTCCTGCGCACAATCCAGCGCCACCTCGTCGGTGATCCGCAGGCCGTGTGAGTAATGGGGTTCGTGGCCCTTGGCCTTGAGTTGCTCGTTGACCTGGGGGCGAAAGCCATGCACCAGCACGATCTTCACACCCATGCTCTGGATCAGTGCCAGATCCTGAGCAATGTGCTGAAGTTTGCCTGCGGCTATGGCTTCGCCGGCTACGCCCACCACGAATGTTTTGCCCCTGTGCATATGGATATAGGGCGCAACCGACCGGAACCAGGGCACAAAGGTGAAGTTGAAAACAGAGGTCATGAATGCACCAGCAGTTGAAGGTTGTTGGGGGGGAGCAGACGGCAGAAGTCTTGATCAAACGTGACCAGCACGTCTTGCTGTTGCAGCACGCCGGCTGCAATCAGGGCATTGGTCACCAGTGGTGCGCCCAGCTGGTTTTCAAGGCACAGCTGGCGGAACTGGGCCCATGTCGCACCCGCTGTCAAATAGCTCACCTCGGGCAGGGCCAACAGCGCGTCGACAAACGCAGTGGCATCTTCCAGGGTGTCAGGCTGCTTGAATACCAGGGGATGGGTTGTCAAACGCAAAAAACTGGCCACCACAACCGGCAGCAAGTGGATGGTTGAGCGCATCACCCTGCTTGTGCGGGGTGCTTGCAGCGACTGATCCAGCCACTGGCGTGCAGATGCGTGCAAGGGGTGGTCGGCCCGAAAGGCGGCGACCAGAACATTGACGTCGGGGATCATGCCGGGGGTCGGTCACTGGCCGAGGCTTCCAGCATGGACTGATTGCGGCCTGGTTCCAGGCCCGTGATCAGGCCACCGCGCGCACGAGACACCGGCAGCACCGGTGTTGTCTGGCGTGGGTGGCTGCCCGGGTTTTCAGCCCCGCTGGCGTAAGCGGTCAAAAATTCACGCACCTTGGCGCTCAGGGACGTCCCTTGTTGAATGGCGCGTACCTTCGCAAGTTTGATGAGTTCATCGTCAACAGACACGGTGAGGTTGGACATGGCATAACTCCTGATGGAAGCATCACTTCAGTGTATCACTGGTTCACGTGAACACGTGAACTGGGTGTGGTGGATAATCAACGCTATGCCTGCGTCCTTGCACATTGAATTCCCAGAATCCCTGCCGGTTTCCAGCAAACGCGAGGAGATCATGGCAGCCCTGGCCACCCATCAGGTGATCATCGTCTGCGGTGAAACCGGATCGGGCAAGACCACCCAGCTGCCCAAGATCGCGCTGGCCATGGGGCGTGGCCTGTGCAATTACCCCAAGACTTTACCGGAGGGCCGGCCTGCACCACGCGGCAAGCTGATCGGCCACACCCAGCCACGCCGCATTGCAGCGAGCAGCGTGGCCAAACGCATAGCCGAAGAACTGAAAACGCCGCTGGGTGAGGTGGTGGGTTTCAAGGTACGGTTTCAAGACCGGCTGAGCCGGGATGCGTCGGTCAAGCTCATGACAGACGGCATTTTGCTGGCCGAAACCCAGACTGACCCTTTGCTCAATGCCTATGACACGATCATCATTGACGAGGCCCATGAGCGCAGCCTGAACATTGATTTTTTGCTGGGCTACCTGCGCCAGATCCTGCCGCGGCGTCCGGACCTGAAAATCATTGTGACTTCGGCCACGATTGATGCCCAGCGCTTTGCCGACCATTTTGCAGTTCCTGCCCCGCAGAACCCTGGAGCCAGGGGGCCAAGCATTCCCGCCCCGGTCATCATGGTTTCGGGGCGCATGTTCCCGGTGGAACACCGCTACCGCCCGTTTGAAGAGAGCCGCGAGTACGACCTCAACCATGCCATTGCCGATGGCGTGGACGAGCTGTGGCGCGACCCGCACAACGGCGGCGATATTCTGGTCTTCCTGCCCGGT
>JBILKC010000192.1:0-5566 GCA_044376885.1 Hylemonella sp.
ACCCAAGGGAGAGACCATCTCACGCGTGGCCCAGACGACTGCAGGTCAATCGTTACGGGCAACCCTGACCGATGGTGTGGTTGATCTGACCGTGTCAAATTGACTTTTCCGGCTAGGGGCTCACACACCATTTCCATTTAGTTCCTACAATCTGGTGTTTGTTATTCAACTCTTTGAGGAAAACATGGAACATACTCTGCCCGCATTGCCTTTTGCCATTGATGCCCTAGCGCCCCACTACTCCAAGGAAACCCTGGAATACCACCACGGCAAACACCACAATGCTTACGTCGTTAACCTGAACAACCTTCAAAAGGGTACGGAGTTTGAGTCCATGCCTCTGGAAGACATTATCAAAAAATCAAGCGGTGGTATTTACAACAACTCCGCCCAAATTTGGAACCATACTTTTTTTTGGAACTGCATGAAGCCTAACGGTGGCGGCGAGCCAGCTGGCGAGCTGGCCACGGCCATCAATGCTAAATGGGGAAGCTACGCTGCTTTCAAGGAAGCATTTGTCAAATCTGCTGTGGGAAATTTCGGTTCCGGCTGGACTTGGTTGGTGAAAAAGACCGACGGCTCGGTAGATATCGTCAACATGGGCGCAGCTGGCACACCCCTGACCACGGCTGACAAAGCTCTTTTGACCGTTGACGTCTGGGAACATGCTTACTACATTGACTACCGCAATATGCGCCCCAAGTTCGTTGAGACTTTCCTTGACAAACTCGTCAACTGGGATTTCGCAGCCAAGAACTTTGCTTGAGCATTTGATGCGCTAGGCCAAACGAGCTGCATCAATAAAAGCCTCCTCAAAAAAAGCCTCCTAATCGGGAGGCTTTTTCTTTCAAACTCAGAGGGTAAAGGGCTTGCCGGTCAGCCTGAAGCCGGCCTTAATGCCTTTTTTGGCAAACCAGCCCTGGTTCATTTCCAGCACAAAGCGAACGGGTTTGGTTGAGCAGTGGGAGTCTGTCGTTTGGGGCTTCATATCGACCAAATTGACGATGGTTCCGTCGTTGGCTACAAAAGCGGCCGTCAGGGGCAGCAGGGTGTTTTTCATCCAGAAGCATTGGATTGAGGGCTGTTCGAAAATGAACAGCATGCCTTCGTTTTGCGGCATCTCCCGCCGATACATCAGTCCGGTTGACCGTTCATCGGGCGTCGTGGCCAATTGAGCATCGATCAAAAACATACCAGCAGCAAGCTGGGTTCTCGGCAGGTTTAGTTGCGCAGTGTCCTGGGCAGCAGCTGGGTTCAGGACAAATAAACAGGCTAGAAGAAAAATGTGACTGATGCGTTTCATAAACCAAGTTTGACACATTCCGGGTCAATTCAGGTGGCCGTTCTTGTGCCTGCCGGATGATCGGGGTTTTGTTCTCTGGTTAATTGATGAGCGCTTGAATTTGCGACAATTGTCACCAACTTGCTTAGGCGGATCGACAGGCTTTGTGGCCGGGCTTGAACGCAGACAAGCGCTCTGTAGAATGAACTAATGGCAACCAAAACTTCACCCCCTGCGCCACCTGCTGTCATCCCGGACCGGGATGGTGATGGTACGGTGGTGCTTGAACGACGCACCCAGAAGGTCAAGCCGCCGCAAATGTACCAGGTGGTCATGCTCAACGATGACTACACCCCGATGGAGTTTGTGGTGATGGTGATTCAGGAGTTTTTTAGCAAAGATTTGCAGGCTGCAACACAAATCATGCTCAAAATCCATCTTGATGGCAAAGGGGTGTGTGGCGTTTACTCGCGCGATGTGGCTGCGACCAAGGTCGATCAGGTGCTCGATGCTGCTCACAAGGCGGGTCACCCCTTGCAGTGTGTATCAGAACCAGTGGACATTTAAAGATTTGACTTTCAGGTGGAATATCTCGGTAATTCGTATTACAGTTAATCAACATTTCAAGGCTAAGGAAAATACATGATTGCCCAGGAATTGGAAGTCAGTTTGCACATGGCGTTTGTCGAGGCGCGCCAGCAACGCCATGAGTTCATCACGGTCGAGCACTTGCTGCTTGCCTTGCTGGACAACCCCGGGGCGGCCGAGGTGCTGCGGGCCTGTTCTGCCAACGTGGATGATCTGCGTAAGTCTTTAACCAACTTCATCAAGGACAACACGCCCCAAGTGGCGGGCAGCGATGATGTGGATACCCAGCCCACGCTGGGCTTTCAGCGCGTGATTCAGCGCGCCATCATGCACGTGCAGTCCACAGGCAGCGGCAAAAAAGAAGTTACGGGTGCCAATGTGCTGGTTGCAATTTTTGGTGAGAAAGACTCCCATGCGGTTTACTACCTGCACCAGCAGGGCGTGACTCGCCTAGACGTGGTTAACTTCATCGCGCACGGTATCAAGAAAAATGATCAACCAGAAGCCGCTAAGCCCAGTGAAGGTCAACCCGAAAGCGAAGAGGGCGCAGCCGAGAAAAACGAAAAAGCTTCTCCCCTTGAGCAGTACACCCAGAACTTGAATCAGTCTGCAAAAGAAGGAAAAATTGATCCTTTGATTGGCCGCGAATACGAAGTGGAGCGCGTCATCCAGATTCTCTGCCGTCGCCGCAAAAACAACCCGCTTTTGGTGGGTGAGGCTGGCGTGGGCAAGACCGCTATAGCCGAGGGCCTGGCTTGGCGCATTACGCAAAAAGATGTACCCGATATCCTGGCGGATGCCATTGTTTATTCGCTGGATATGGGCTCTTTGCTGGCCGGTACCAAATACCGGGGTGATTTTGAGCAGCGCCTCAAGGGTGTTCTTAAATCACTCAAGGACAAGCCTAATGCCATTTTATTCATCGACGAAATTCATACCCTGATTGGTGCAGGAGCTGCATCGGGCGGTACTCTGGATGCCTCCAATTTACTTAAGCCGGCGCTCTCAAGCGGCCAGCTCAAGTGCATTGGAGCCACCACCTTTACCGAGTACCGTGGCATTTTCGAAAAAGATGCCGCCCTCTCGCGACGTTTTCAGAAGGTTGATGTGGTTGAGCCGACCGTCGAAGAAACGATTGAAATTCTCAAGGGTCTCAAGTCGCGTTTTGAGGAGCACCACAACGTCAAGTATGCGGTCGCAGCTTTACAGGCGGCGGCTGAGCTCAGTGCCAAGTACATCAACGACCGTCACCTGCCCGACAAGGCTATCGACGTTATTGATGAGGCTGGCGCTGCCCAGCGTATCCTGCCCCCCTCCAAGCGCAAGAAAACCATCAGCAAGACCGAGGTCGAAGAAATCGTGGCCAAGATTGCCCGAATTCCACCGGCCAACGTTTCCAATGACGATCGTAGCAAGCTCAAAACGCTAGACCGTGACCTTAAAAGCGTGGTGTTCGGGCAGGACAAGGCGCTTGATGTGCTGGCTTCTGCCGTCAAAATGGCTCGTTCCGGTTTAGGCCGGGGCGACAAACCGATTGGTTCATTCCTGTTCAGTGGCCCCACTGGTGTGGGTAAAACCGAAGCGGCCAAGCAACTGGCCTACATCATGGGTATTGAACTCATCCGCTTTGATATGTCCGAATACATGGAGCGTCACGCGGTCAGTCGACTCATTGGCGCACCTCCGGGGTACGTGGGCTTCGACCAGGGTGGGTTGCTGACCGAGGCGGTGACCAAGAAGCCACACAGTGTGTTGCTGCTCGACGAGATTGAAAAAGCCCACCCGGACATCTTCAATGTGTTGCTTCAAGTCATGGACCACGGCACCCTGACCGATAACAACGGACGCAAGGCTGATTTCCGCAATGTGATTATTATCATGACCACCAATGCCGGTGCTGAGACCATGAACAAGGCCACCATCGGCTTTACCAACCCGCGTCAGGCGGGAGATGAGATGGCTGATATCAAGCGCCTGTTCACACCGGAATTCCGTAACCGGCTGGATGCTACTGTGAGTTTCAAGGCGCTGGACGAGCAAATCATTCTTCGTGTGGTTGACAAGTTCCTGCTGCAGTTGGAAACGCAATTGGCCGAGAAGAAGGTTGATGTCACCTTCACCGACAAGCTGCGCAAGCATTTGGGCAAGAAGGGCTTTGATCCCCTCATGGGTGCCCGACCCATGCAGCGCCTGATTCAGGACACGATACGCCGCGCCCTCGCAGACGAGTTGTTGTTTGGTCGCCTGACTGATGGTGGCCGTCTCACCGTGGACTTGGATGACACCGACGAAAGTAAAACTGAGGTGCTCCTGGACATTCAGCCCCTGCCCAAAAAAGAAGGCAAGGCCAAACCTGAAGAGGCCACAGCCGGTTAAGGCGGGGCAACTTCAGGCCAACCCAGGTTAGAGCTGGTTAACACAACTTAACGAAAACCAATCCGGTCTAGCATTTGCTGAACCTTGACCTGGTTCATGCCGATCACGCTAATGGGAATGGTTTCACTTTTGAAGACGCCTGCGGAAATCTTGATGAGCGCCGGGTTGTTCAAGGTGACCCCTTTGGCCACTGGCCATTCATTGTTGCCATTCGCAAAATGCTCCTGAGCAACCGGACTGGCCAGATATTCCAGAAACTTGATGGCATTCTGAGCGTTTTTTGCGTGCCGAGCCACGGCGCCTCCGGCAATATTCACGTGTGTTCCCCAAGACATCTGATTCGGGAAAACAACACCCAGCCGGTCTATTACGGCTTTGTCCTCGGGATTTTCGGAGCGCATGAGACGCGCAAGGTAATAGGTATTGGTTACAGCGACGCTGCACTCACCCGAGGCTACGCCGCGGATTTGGTCAGTGTCTCCGCCTTTGGGTGACCTGGCCATGTTGTCCACCATGCCCTTGAGCCAGGCTTGTGCCTTTTGTTCTCCAAGGTGCTCGGTGATAGCACCAAACAGGGAAAGGTTGTAGGGGTGAGAGCCCGAGCGTATGCAAAGCGTTCCCTTGTTTTTCGGGTCTCCCAATTCTTCATAGGTGTCCACATTTTCTTTTTTGATCTTCATCTTGTCATACACAATCACGCGAGCCCGTGTCGAGAAGCCAAACCAAGGCGTACCGCCTTCGCTCGCAGTTTTTGCCCGGAATTGCGGAGGAATCGCCTCTTCCAGTATTTTGGATTTGATGGGCTGGAACAATCCTTCTGTCTCGCCCTTCCACAGCCGTGCAGCATCGACAAGCAAAATCACGTCTGCGGGGGAGGCACTACCCTCCGCCTTGAGACGAGCGAGAATACCGGCATCGTCGGCATCAACCCGATTGATTTTGATACCGGTGTTTTTGGTGAATGTGCTGTAAAGCACCTCATCGCTGGGGTAGTGTCTTGCTGAATAGATATTCAGCACCTGATCCTGCGCGTGACTTGAGCTGGCAGCTATCAAAAGTGAAGCAATTAACAGAGCGGTTCGATGGATCATGGGTTTTCCTTTAAGTTCTGGCCATAATCATAAAGCAAACGCGAATCATTCTCAATACCAAATGATAAAAATAAGCTTTTTAACCAACTATCGGTTCTTCGCCTTCTTGATGGGTCAACCACAATTGCACCTGAGCAGATGCATGATTTTGTGCATATGGACTTTTTGGTTTGCGCTGGCCCTTGGCCTGTCGGGTTGTGCAACGCATCCAATACCTGCACCGGCGCCG
>JBILKC010000193.1:0-5555 GCA_044376885.1 Hylemonella sp.
AAAATGCACGGCGCGTGTTAGGCCTTATGGCTTGAGACCTTTTGTTCAACCCCGCCAGACAGCTTACGAAGGAAAACTGATGAGAAACCTGTTGAAACCCACACATTATTCTCGCTTTGTACAACATTTGACGACTTGTGTCGTTGTGCTGGCGGGACTAACTTTTCTGGCCTCGCATGTCAAGGCTCAAGGCAGTTATCCCAACAAACCAATTCGTATGATTGTTCCATTAGGAGCCGGAACTGCGGTAGATGTGGCCGCGCGTCTGCTCGCTCAAAAGATGTCTGAAAACATGGGTCAGCCGATTGTGGTCGAAAACATAACCGGGGCCGCGGGCAGCATAGGTTCGGACAGACTTGCCAAGTCTGCCCCCGATGGCTACACGATCGGTGGCTTCAATGACAGTGTGCTCACGATGGTGCCACATCTGAACGCCAACACCCCCTACAACCCGGTCAGTGATTTTTCGCATATCTCCCAAGTGGCAACAATAGAGTTCAGCATTGCCGTGGCGACCAACTCACCCTACAAGACCGCCTCAGAGCTTGTTGCCGCAGCCAAGGCGGCTCCGGGTAAGATCACATACGCTTCCGGGGGAAATGGCAGTCCCCAGCACTTCGGTGGTGCCTTGTTTGCCTCGCATACCGGTATCGATATCAAACACATCCCTTATCGCAGCGCCAATCTGGCAGCTCAAGATGTTGCCGGAAGCCAGGTCGACGTGACTTTTCAGGGAATTGCTACCGTGGCAGCCCTTGCAAAGGGCGGCAAGATGCGTCTGATTGGTGTGATGACCGACCAGCGTAACCCTGAGTTCCCCGACTCCCCGACTTTGAAGGAGCAAGGCATCCAAGGCTTTGAGTACAGCACGTGGTTTGCGTTAACCTCGCCAAAAGGAACGCCCAAAGAAATTGTTGATCGCCTTCAGCGGGAAGTGGTGCGAGCCTTGGCAGACCCCATCATCAAAGAGAGATACGCTGGCCTTGGCCTCAGGCCCAATGGCACAACACCCGAGCAAGTGACGGCGCTTGTCAGGGAGCAGTTGGCACGATACGGAAAGGCCGTTCGTGACAACAATATCAAAGGGGACTAAATCTAGGGGGCTAAACCGCATGGCGAGATCCCCTAGAGTGGGAGTCGATTTAACGGGGTGCTGGACGGCGAGGTGCGGCTGGACCTCGACCTTCAATATGCCGGAAGTTGATTCGGCCTTTACTCAGGTCGTAGGGGGACAACTCCAGTGACACTTTGTCTCCCGCCAGAATACGAATGTGGTTTTTGCGCATTTTGCCGGCAGAATAGGCAATAAGTTGGTGCCCATTGTCCAGGGTGACACGAAAACGGGTGTCTGGAAGCACCTCGTTAACGATGCCGTTCATTTCAATAAGGTCTTCTTTGGCCATGGGGTACTCCTGAGATGGTCAGTCTTGATAGAAAAGCCATGTACTCAATGTGACGGGTCATGGAACGCGGCTAGTCGGCTAATGTAACATCCCATGCGTATTATGGTATTTTTCAAATGAAGCGGCTTTGGACATGACTGATAAAAAACCATTTGAGGTTGCGCGTGAAACGCTCAAGCAGTTGATGGCGCGAAAATTCGCGCCTACACCGGCAAACTATCAGTTGCTCTATAACGAGATTGCCGGTACGCCAAACGAGCAGCCTTTTCCTGATGAGCCCCTGCGGCAGCTCGTCCAAGCTTTGCCTGCTAAAACACCCGGGCAGCAAAAGCAACGTGGTCTGCTGGAGCAATCCATTAGTCAACGCAATTGGCAGGGAGTTCAAAATGCACTGGTCAGTTATGCGAACTATGGTGCTTCAGCCATAACCAAGCACTCCACAGCCCGAGGGACTGAAACCTCTAGAGACCCGGCTTTGACGACGGAGTTCCTAGGCCAGATTGCGCGGCTCATTGAAAACGCCATGCCAGCACTTGGTGCAGACGATCCTCGCTTTCAGGAACAGGCGGAAACATTGCTGCTCGCACTGCGCGAACCGGCTTCAGAGATCGCCGCGGTCAAAACAATGCTGATTAATTTTAGCCATCGTCTTTCATTTGCCGCTGAAGATCAAGCAGAGATCATGCAGACGCTTTTAAAGCTTCTAAACCTGATTATTAAAAATATTGGCGAGCTCAGCCTGGACGACAGCTGGCTCAAGGGTCAGGTAGACGCATTGAAAACGGCAGCCGCACCTCCCCTGACCTTACGTCGCCTGGATGATGTGGAGCGGCGTCTCAAAGACGTTATTTTCAAACAGACTGAGGCAAAGGGCCGTGCGCTTGAGGCGCAGGAAGAAATGCGGAAAATGCTCTCACTCTTTATCGAACGTCTGTCGAGCATTACAGAGACCAGCAGTGTCTATCAAGGCAAGATGGAAGAGCGAGCTCGCCTCATGGAGCAAGCAACATCATTCGAAGAAATGGCGCCCCTCTTGAAGGAGGTTATCAGCGACACGCGTGTCATGGCAAGAGACTCTCGGAACACGCGTGATGAGTTGCGGACCATGCGTGAAAAAACGCTTCAAACGGAGGCCGATATCGCCAAGCTCCACCAGGAGCTAGATCGTGTGAGTGCTTTGGCAAGGCACGACCCGCTGACCGGCGCGCTGAACCGCCAGGGTCTCGATGAGGCGGTTAACCGTGAGGTCGCAAATATGCGTCGCAAAGATACGCCCTTATGCGTCTCTTTGCTTGACATTGACAATTTCAAGAAGCTCAACGACAGCATGGGTCACGCAACCGGTGACGTGGCCTTGGCACATTTGGCAACTGTTGCCCGTGAGTCAATGCGACCCCAGGACACACTGGCCCGTTATGGTGGTGAAGAGTTTGTCATACTGATGCCTGACACGCCGTTGGAGCAGGGCATCGACGCCCTGAGACGCCTTCAGCGAGAGCTCTCCCGACGGTTCTTCATGACGGGCACCGAAAAAGTTCTCATTACCTTTAGTGCGGGTGTTGCCCAGGTTGCCCCGGATGAAGCCGGAGACGCGGCCATTCGCCGTGCCGATCAAGCCATGTACCATGCCAAGCGCGCAGGCAAGAACCGGGTGGTTGGTACATAGTTTTTAGAGATACACCATGACATATCTGATTCTTGGGCTGGTGATTTTTTTGGGCGTTCATTCGGTGAGGATATTTGCTGACGCGTGGCGCACCCGGACACGTCAGCGCATCGGTGAGGGGCCTTGGAAGGGGGCCTACTCCCTGTTGTCTTTGGCGGGCTTTGTCCTGATGGTTTGGGGGTTTGGTGTCGCCAGAGAGCAGCCCATCGTTCTATGGGTACCCCCCACAGGGATGCGTCATCTGGCCAGTTTGCTCACATTGCTGGCGTTTATCTTCTTGGCGGCCTCTTATGTTCCCGGCAACCATATCAAGGCAAAGCTTCACCACCCGATGGTGCTTGGGGTTAAGGTGTGGGCATTGGCTCACCTGTTGTCCAACGGCATGCTCTCACATGTGATTCTTTTTGGCGCTTTGCTTGTTTGGGCGGTACTGGATTTCCGCTCTTCTCGTCAGCGTGACCGTGCTGCCGATACGGTGTATGCGCCGGGCTCGTCCGCAGCAACCGTCATTACGGTTCTAGCGGGCGTTGCTGGCTGGGCCCTGTTTGCTTTCTGGTTGCACGGGCTATTGATTGGTATCAGACCCTTTGGATAACGGTCTGTAGCAAAGCTACCGCTCCAAAACCCACTGAATGATGAATTTGGCAACAAAACCGAGCATGCCAAATGCCAGGCCCAGGAAAATGACAAAGGTGCCAAATCTGCCTGCTTTGCTTTCCCAGGCCAGATGGCCAATGATGAAAAGCATATAGAGCATGAACGCGCCAACGCCAAACGACAGGCCGAAAGCAGCTATCTGCTCCTCACTGAAGCCGAACATCAGCGGGTCTCGTCGTGGGACTCCCGGGCTGGCAGGCCCGAGGCGTTGACCAGATCGCGATAAGCATGCCAAGTCGCATGTCCCAGCATCGGAACCACGAAGACAAGCCCCAATAGCGCAGACAGAATTCCGAGCATTGAAAACCCCATGATCAGGCAAGCCCACCAGGCCATTGGGATCGGGTTTGCAAGCACGGTCTGCCAACTGGTAATCACAGCATCCAAAACGCTTAGGCGCCGGTCCAGCAGCAAAGGCAAGGCGATTGCGCTGCTGGCAAACATGGGTGCCGCCATCATGCCTCCAAGTGCCAGCCAAATCTCAAACAGGTAGCTATCTGGGCTCAGGACAACAAACCGCAGAAAATCCAGCGGGTTATGAATGGGGACCGGAGCCATCAAGGTAATCAGAGCGGCAGATGTCAAAACCCAGCCAGTAGCTGCCAGACCCAGCAGCAGGCCAAACCAGACGAGTCGCCAGTCTTTGCCGCCTTTGCTGCGTCCATGTTCTCGCCAGCTGAGCCAGGTTTTCAGAACCAGCTGAAAGTCGGGTTTTTCGCCCTGCTCAATGGCTCGGCTCATTGCATACAACCCGGTGGCAAGGACGGGCGCCACCACCATAAAACCTGAAAAGGCACCCGCCAGAAGCCAGAAGTGTTGTCGTGCAGCAGCCAGAAGTAACCAGCCAAAAACACAAAGGGCCAAGCCGTGCGCAAAACTAACCCAGCCTGCCCGGGCAATGTCACGCCAGCCCAGCACCAACCAGCGCATAGGCTGATCAATATGTATGGCCCGAACCGTGATGGGTTGTACTTTAGCCAAGGCGACCCTGCTGGAAGTCCTCGACGGCGGTCATGAGCTCATCCCGGTTATTCATGACAAAGGGACCGTACTGTGCGATCGGCTCGTTGAGGGGTTGTCCGGTAATCAAAAGAGCCCTTGCCGGCGCTGAGTCGCTGTTGGTCCGCAGGCGGATACCTTGGCCGTTGTTGTTCAGGATAGCCATGCGGTGCAGCGGAACAGTGATCGCTTGTTCATCATCACCGACCACTTGCAGCTCGCCGCGGTAAACGTAGACAAAAGCGTTGTGTTCGGGCGGCAACGGTTGTGTAAACCAGGCCTCATGAGAGGGGAAGTGAAGGTCAAGAAACAGGGGGTTGGTTGGAAACTCGCTGGCTGGGCGTTGCATGGCACCGCCCACGCCGAGGCAAGTCCCCGAGATCACGCGTACCTTGACGCCACCGCGTGGTTGGGAGCCTTCACCTTGCGGCGTTATCAGCTCGGGAATCTCTGTGCTTTGGATATCGCGGTACCAGGGGGTACACATTTTGTTTTTGCCAGGAAGGTTGAGCCACAGCTGGAAACCCTCCATCACGCCCTCTTCCTGTTCCGGCATTTCACTGTGGATCAGGCCCCGTCCGGCGGTCATCCATTGCACACCACCGTTTTGCAACAGTCCTTCGTTGCCCGCGCTGTCCTTGTGGCGCATGCGTCCGGCAATCATGTAGGTAACGGTCTCAAAGCCGCGGTGAGGGTGGCTGGGAAAACCGCCGATGTAATCGCCCGGATCATCGCTGATGAAGTTATCCAACATCAGGAACGGATCCAGGCGTTTTTGCAGGTCCTGGGTCAGGACGCGCGTGAGTTTGACCCCGGCACCGTCGGTGGTG
>JBILKC010000194.1:0-5537 GCA_044376885.1 Hylemonella sp.
TACTGTGGCAATGGCCGCCGTCAGCGTGGTCTTGCCGTGGTCAACGTGACCAATGGTGCCTACGTTGACGTGTGGCTTGGTTCGTGCAAATTTCTCTTTACCCATTTCAAATCTCCAAAAAGACGCTGAACAATCTGTACTTCAAAACAACAGGCATACGGCATTGCCGCGCACCTTAACTGGTGCCCTTTGCGGGAATCGGACCCGCGACCTCTCCCTTACCAAGGGAGTGCTCTACCACTGAGCCAAAAGGGCGAAATCTCTCAACACCAACCAAACAGGCCGACAGTGGAGCGGGGTAGGAGAATCGAACTCCTCGCTTTAGCTTGGAAGGCTAAGGTATTACCACTATACGAACCCCGCCAGGGCCGCTTAACGTATCCATCAGAAAACCTGTCACTGGTGGAGAGGGCTGGATTCGAACCAGCGTACTCGTTAGAGGGCAGATTTACAGTCTGCTGCCATTAACCACTCGGCCACCTCTCCTTTGGTGAGCCTTGGATTATGCCATGAAAACACCAACGCAAGCCTATTTAGGCGGCCTGCCAGTGAACTGGGGCACAACCGTGGCGCACCAGGAACTCATTGGCTAGGCTGAAATGTCCGCATCCGATGAACGGTTCAGGGGGTCTGAGCGCCGAAAGCGGGGAAGGATGGTTGGACATCAACACCAGATGGCGCCCTTCCATGCCAAGGGTGGAGCCGACTTCGCCCAACTCCCCTACCAATTTGCCAAACTGCTGCGCGTGTGCACCCCAAAGCATGAACACTTTTGGTGATTTTTGCTGAATAATCGTCTTGATTAGATTGTAAGTAAGCACTTCCCATCCCCGTTTAGCATGACTGGCGGGCTGCCCCTGTTCCACCGTCAGGCAAGTGTTGAGCAACAGCACGCCTTGACGTGCCCAAGACACCAGCGATCCCGAGCTTGGCTGCGCCCTTGGCCGGTCGGCAGAAAAATCAGCCACGGGGGCAACCAGCCGAGGATCGCGGGCCAATTCCTTAAAGATGTTGCGCAGGGAAGGAGGCAGCCTGACGCCAGGTGACACCGAAAAGGCAAGCCCCTCAGCCTGACCTGGCCCGTGGTAAGGGTCCTGCCCCAAAATGAGGACCCGAACATCAGCTAGCGGGGTGATTTGTAGCGCCCGAAAAGGCTCGGGCGGGTAGATCACCGCACCCTGCGCTAACCGAGCTTCCATAAATTGACCCAACTGCCTGCCGGCTTGTTGCGACAGAAAATCCGCCACCACCGGCTCCCAGCCAGCCCCCACAGGCCAGTCCTGGGGTTGCCAGCGCGTCATTCGAACAGTTCTGCCAGCGCCTCGCCCGGATCGGGTGCGCGCATGAACACCTCACCCACCAGAAAAGCATTGACGCCGGCCAAACGCATGCGCTGGACGTCTTCGCGCACCAGAATGCCGCTTTCGGTGATCAGCACCCGGTCATGCGGCACTTGGGCCAGTAAACCCAGCGTGGTGTTCAGGGTTACCTCAAAGGTATGAAGGTTGCGGTTGTTGATGCCCAGCAAAGGCGTTTTGAGTTTGAGGGCCCGTGTCAGCTCCTCCTGGTCATGAACTTCAACCAGCACCGCCATATCCAGACTACGGGCAATGGCTTCGAGTTCGGCCATGCGGGCATCGTCCAGGCAAGCCACGATCAACAAGATGCAATCCGCACCCATGGCCCGGGACTCATAAATCTGGTAGGGGTCGACCATGAAGTCCTTACGCAGGACTGGCAACGGGCAGGACGCCCGGGCCTGCTTGAGAAAATCAGGCTCGCCCATGAAGAAATTTTTGTCAGTAAGCACTGACAAGCAGGCAGCGCCATGCTCAGCGTAAGTCTGTGCGATATCTGCGGGTATGAAGTCTTCCCGGATGACGCCTTTGGACGGACTGGCTTTTTTGATTTCAGCAATCACGGCAGCCTTGCCGGAGGCAATTTTTGCGCGCAAAGCGCCTTCGAAGTCACGCGTAAGCACACGCGACTCGGCATCGGCACGCATAGCTGCCAACGATTTACGCTTCAAGGCCGCAGCAACTTCTTCCTGCTTGACGGCAACAATTTTTTTCAGAATGTCAGACATGCTCGAGGCCTCTTGTTTTTTCAGGTGCTTGGCTGGGAAAGACGTTGTGTGAGCGCCGCCAGTTGCGAAGCACGCGCCTTGGCCGCACCAGACTCCAGCGCCTGTCGTGCCAGCACCAGACCCTGGGCCATGGAGGGTGCAACGTTGGCAGCATAAAGCGCCGCCCCCGCATTGAGAATCACGATGTCACGCGCAGCGCCCGGTTGGTTATCCAGAACTCCCAGCAACATGGCACGTGACTCTTCAGGTGTTTCAACACGAATCGCCCGGTTGCTGACCATGGTCAGGCCGAAATCTTCCGGGTGTATTTCATATTCAGTGATCACCCCGTTTTTCAGCTCCCCCACCAAGGTGGCCGCCCCCAGGCTCACCTCATCCATACCGTCTTTTCCGTACACCACCAGGGCATGCTCGGCACCCAGGCGTTGGAGCGAACGCACCTGAATGCCCACCAGATCAGGGTGAAAAACACCCAAGAGAATATTCGGTGCGCCGGCCGGATTGGTCAGTGGGCCCAGGATGTTAAAGATGGTCTTGATCCCGAGCTCACGTCTTACTGGCGCTACATTTTTCATGGCGGGGTGGTGATTGGGGGCAAACATGAAGCCCACGCCCACCTCGGCTACACACTGGGCAATCGCTGCCGGGCTGAGGTTGATATTCACACCCAGCGCCTCCATGACATCGGCGCTGCCGCTCTTGCTGCTCACACTGCGTCCACCATGCTTGCTGACCTTGGCACCAGCCGCAGCTGCCACAAACATGGCACAGGTAGAAATATTGAAGGTATGCGAGCCATCACCCCCAGTGCCCACAATATCCACCAGATGCGTGCGGTCAGCGATCGCCACCTTGGTTGAAAACTCCCGCATTACCTGGGCAGCGGCCGTGATTTCCCCGATCGTCTCTTTTTTGACGCGCAGGCCGGTGATCAGTGCAGCCATGAGGTTGGGCGACATCTCGCCACGCATGATGAGCCGCATGATGTGCAACATCTCATCGTGAAAAATCTCGCGGTGCTCAATCACACGCTGCAGCGCCTGCTGCGGGGTCATCAGCAGGGGTTGGGGCGGGATAGGTGGCGACGTGGAATCTGTGGTCTGGCTCATCTTCTGTTCGTCATGCGGAGGGATTCAAAAAGTTCTTGAGCATGGCATGGCCATGCTCGGTCAGAATGCTCTCGGGGTGAAACTGCACCCCTTCTATCGCCAGCGACCTGTGCTTCACGCCCATGATCTCGCCATCCTCGGTCCAGGCCGTGACCTTGAGTTCTGGGGGTAACGAATCTCGCGCAATGGCAAGCGAATGGTAGCGGTTCACGGTGAACTGCTCGGGCAAGCCGGCAAACACGCCCTCCTGCGTGGTGCGGATCAGGCTGGTCTTGCCATGCATCAGGGTTTGCGCCCGGATGATGGAGCCACCCAGCGCCGCGCCAATACTCTGGTGCCCCAGACAGACGCCCAGTATCGGCACTATGCCGGCAAAGTGCCGGATCGCCGGCACCGAAATACCCGCCTCTGCCGGTGAGCACGGCCCGGGTGATACCACCAGCCGGTCGAGCCGGCCCGCGTGTAACAGCGCATCCATTTCAGCCAGCGTAATCTCATCGTTGCGGCGCACGACAACATGGGCGCCCAACTCACCAAAATACTGCACCAGGTTGTAGGTAAAGCTGTCGTAGTTGTCAATCATGAGAAGGTTCATAGCAAACCCTCCTCCACCAACTCGGCGGCACGCAGCAGGGCCCGCGCTTTGTGCTCGGTCTCACGCCACTCCAGCTCGGGCACGCTGTCGGCCACCACACCAGCTGCTGCCTGCACATACAGAACCTGATCCTTGATGATGCCGGTGCGAATCGCAATGGCCACATCCATATCGCCGGCATAACTCAGGTAGCCACAAGCACCGCCGTAAAGGCCGCGCTTGGTCGGCTCCAACTGGTCAATCAGTTCCATGGCGTGCACCTTGGGCGCACCGGTCAGCGTGCCGGCAGGAAAGGTGGCTTTGAGAACATCCATGGGGGTCATGCCATCGAGCAGAACACCTTCCACATTGCTCACAATGTGCATGACATGGCTGTACCGCTCCACCACAAAAGCCTCGGTCACCTTCACACTGCCGGTTTTGGCAATACGGCCTATGTCATTACGCGCCAGGTCAATCAGCATCACATGCTCGGCGCGTTCTTTGGGGTTGTTGATCAGTTCCACTTCGGCGGCCAAGTCAAGCTCGGGGGTGGCACCTCGCGGCACGGTACCCGCCAACGGTCGAATCGTCACTTTTTGCTGCGCCACGCCCGGGGCAGCTGATGGCGACTGGCCCGAAACTCCAGGCGGTGCAGGCATGGCCTCCTGGCGCACAAGAATTTCCGGAGACGCGCCGACCACATAAAAATCGCCGAAATCATAGAAATACATATACGGCGAAGGATTGAGCGAACGCAAGGCGCGGTAGAGCGACAAGGGCGACTCGGTGTAGCGCTTTTTAATGCGTTGCCCCACTTGCACTTGCATGAAATCACCGCCGGCAATCAGTTCCTTGGCGCGCTCCACGGCGGCAATGTAATCTGCCTTGGCAAATTCACGTTCGGGCTCAAAACCGGGCGAAGGCTTGACCTGGGGCGCGCAAACCGGCGCACGCAGCTTGTCGGTCAAGGCGTCAAGGCGTTTTTTAGCCCGGGCATAAGCCTGGGGTTGGCCGGGGTCTGCATACACGATCAGATATAACTTGCCAGAAAGGTTGTCTATCACCGCCAGTTCTTCGCATTGCAGCAGCAAAATGTCCGGACAACCCAGTGTGTCGGGCGGGCAGGAGTGAACCAGTTTTTTCTCAATGTGACGCACGGTGTCATAGCCGAAGTAACCGGCCAGGCCACCACAAAAACGGGGCAGGCCTGGCGGCAAAGCCACTTTGAAGCGTTTTTGGTAATCGGCCACAAAGTCCAGCGGGTTCACCTTGGAGGTTTCAACCACCAAGCCATCAGTCACCACCTCGGTGCATGCATTGTCCCCAAAGCCCCGTGCGCGCAGCAGCGTGCGTGCCGGTAAACCAATGAAACTGTAGCGACCAAAGCGCTCGCCCCCGACTACCGATTCAAGCAAAAAAGTGAACTCACCGGTTTTCTTGGGCGGCAGGCCCGTGCCGGGTAAATCTCCAGGCAAAGCATCCGCCACTTCAGCTGACGTATCTGGGGCATCTGGGGCGTATGCCAGCTTCAGGTAAAGGGAGAGCGGGGTTTCCAGATCGGCAAAGGCCTGCAGCAGCAGCGGTATGCGGTTGTAGCCTTGCTGGGCCAGTTTGTTGAATTCAATCTCAGTCATCACGGTTCATTCTCCAGATCGGCCCCAGATCATCGGTCTCGGAGCCACGCTAGTGGTCGGAGTATTGATTCAGTCCAACGACCGGCGCATGGCGCTGATCACAGCCGCGTAGTCAGGCTGGTTAAAAATGG
>JBILKC010000195.1:0-5464 GCA_044376885.1 Hylemonella sp.
CTTACTTTCCACCGATGGAAGAAAACGACCGTACCTCCTTGGGGGCGGTCTTTCTTTTTTCTGAGAATGTCAAACGTGCGAAACGTCATGGAGTTTTCTATAAGGATGGCTTTGAGAGAGCCTCCTTATGACGCTAAGCTATTTGCAAAGATGATGGGAATGTTGGTTTTTTAGATCAGCCTGAACAGTGGGCTGATGGTAATCAGTCTCCCACGAGCAAAGGTTCGGGTCCGGCGGCCAAGAGTCACTCCCTCATCAGTTCCCATGTGGAAAATTCTATCGCTAGCCATCAGATTTATTGTTTGTGAAGTTCAATAGTTCGCATTCGCTTCCCTTTGTAAAGTGGAGAGTTCATTTATTTCGATTGATGTTGAAGAGTTGAAAATTACCTCTTCGCTTGGTTTTGAACGGCAGGAAAAGAGGGGAAATTCGATTCATGCGTCAGGGTGCTCCGTTATAATTACTGGCTTTCCAGAAAACAGCTGTCCCAAGCGCAACTCTGAATTTCCCCTCTCAAAAGCATCCGCCAAGAGCGTTTCTTGAGCGCGTTTGGGCACAACCACAACCCATTCGGAGAAACCAGTGCTTTTGTCGCTCAAGGGAACTACCCCACCCGCCATCCTGGCGCTCGCAGACGGCACGGTCTATATTGGTAATTCCATAGGAGCTCAAGGCTCCACGGTCGGTGAAGTCGTGTTTAACACCTCCATGACCGGATATCAGGAGATCCTTACCGATCCCAGCTATTGCCAGCAGATCGTTACCCTGACCTACCCGCATATTGGCAACTACGGTATCAATGCCGAAGACGTCGAATCCGACAAGGTTCACGCGGCCGGCCTGATCATCAAGGACCTGCCCCTGTTGGCATCTAACTTCCGCTCTTCCCGGACCCTGAGCGAATACTTGATGACTGAAGGCACGGTAGCTATTGCCAATATCGATACTCGACAGCTGACCCGCCAGTTGCGCTCCAAGGGCGCACAAAATGGATGCATTCTGGCGCTTGCCGAAGGACAAAAGCTTACCCAGGAAGCGATTGATAAAGCAGTTGCTGCGGCTAAGAGTGCCCCCGGCATGTCCGGCTTGGACCTGGCTAAGGTGGTCTCAACCACGTCCGGCTTCGTTTGGACTGAGACTGAATGGTCCCTTGGCTTGGGATTTGGGAATCAAACCGAGCCCACATTCCACGTCGTGGCCTATGACTTCGGTGTAAAAAAGAATATTCTGCGAATGTTGGCCCAGCGCGGTTGCAAAGTGACCGTAGTGCCGGCACAGACGTCTGCTGCCGAAGTGGTCAAACATGAGCCCGATGGTATCTTTCTCAGTAATGGCCCGGGAGACCCCGAGCCTTGCGATTACGCTATTTCAGCTGCTGGTCAATTGATTGAGGCTGGTATTCCGACATTTGGGATTTGCCTGGGCCATCAAATCATGGCATTGGCTTCAGGCGCCAAAACTTTCAAAATGAAATTTGGCCATCATGGCGCCAATCATCCTGTGAAAGACTTGATCAGTGGTCGTGTCTCGATCACCAGTCAAAACCACGGTTTTGCTGTGGACGAGAAATCGCTGCCAGCCAACCTTCGCGCCACCCACATCAGTCTTTTTGACAATACCCTGCAGGGCCTGACGCGAACAGACAAGCCGGCATTTTGTTTCCAGGGGCACCCTGAAGCAAGCCCGGGGCCGCATGACATCAGTTATCTCTTTGACCGCTTTATCAATTTGATGGCTCAAGCCAAAGGAGTCAAATAATGCCCAAGCGAATAGATATCAAAAGCGTTCTCATCATTGGCGCAGGTCCGATCATCATCGGTCAGGCCTGCGAGTTTGATTACTCAGGTGTACAGGCGTGCAAAGCTCTGCGCGAGGAAGGTTACAAAGTCATCCTGATCAACAGCAATCCGGCCACGATCATGACCGACCCGGCTACTGCAGATGTCACCTATATAGAGCCCATCACTTGGCAGACGGTCGAAAAAATTATCGCCAGGGAGCGACCAGATGCCATATTGCCAACGATGGGCGGTCAGACTGCATTGAACTGCGCCCTCGATCTTTGGCACAACGGCGTGCTTGAGAAATACACCGGAGAAGCCAGCGGCAAGCCTGTTGAATTGATTGGTGCGACACCTGAAGCCATCGACAAAGCTGAAGACCGTTTGAAGTTTAAAGAGGCGATGACCAAAATTGGTCTGGGCTCTGCACGGTCCGGCATTGCTCACAGCATGGATGAGTCATGGGCAGTTCAAAAGACCTTGGGTTTCCCAACCGTGATTCGTCCAAGTTTCACCCTGGGTGGGACTGGCGGAGGAATTGCCTACAACCCGGAAGAGTTTGAGACCATCTGCAAGCGCGGGCTTGAGGCCTCTCCGACCAATGAATTGCTGATTGAAGAATCGTTGTTGGGTTGGAAAGAGTACGAGATGGAGGTGGTCCGTGACAAGGCAGACAACTGCATCATTGTTTGCTCCATCGAAAATCTTGATCCCATGGGCGTCCACACGGGTGACTCCATCACGGTCGCACCTGCCCAGACTTTGACTGATAAGGAATACCAGATTCTGCGCAATGCTTCTCTGGCGGTATTGAGGGAAATTGGTGTAGATACTGGTGGGTCAAACGTACAGTTTTCGATTAACCCAAAAGACGGTCGAATGATCGTCATCGAGATGAACCCGCGTGTCTCAAGATCTTCAGCATTGGCTTCGAAGGCTACTGGTTTTCCGATTGCTAAGGTCGCGGCCAAACTTGCTGTGGGCTACACCCTGGACGAATTACGCAATGAAATTACAGGCGGGGCGACTCCTGCCAGTTTTGAGCCCAGCATTGACTATGTGGTCACCAAGATTCCGCGCTTTGCTTTCGAAAAATTTCCCACAGCAGACAGTCGATTAACAACCCAGATGAAGTCGGTCGGTGAAGTAATGGCCATGGGCCGTACCTTCCAGGAGTCGTTTCAGAAAGCCCTCCGAGGTCTGGAAGTCGGTGTGGACGGCATGAACGAAAAAACACAGGACCGCGAGATTTTGGAGCGAGAACTCGGCGAGCCGGGTCCCGAGCGTATCTGGTACGTCGGAGATGCTTTTGCAGCGGGCTGGTCATTGGATGAGGTGTATGACCTGACCAAGATCGACAAATGGTTTTTGATTCAGATAGAGGAAATCATCAAGATTGAACTAGAGCTTGATCAACTTGCTGTAGACAAGGGCGAGCTCGCTTTGTCATCACTGGATGCAATGACTCTAAGGGCGCTCAAGACGAAAGGCTTTTCAGATCGCCGTTTGGCAAAACTGCTTAAAACGACTGACAAGGCTTTGCGTGATGCGCGACGTTCCTTGAATGTTCGACCTGTCTACAAGCGGGTCGATACCTGTGCAGCCGAGTTTGCAACCAATACGGCGTACATGTACTCCACTTATGAGGGGCAGGGTGATGGCGAATGCGAAGCCGAGCCCACAACCCGGAAGAAGATCATGGTTCTGGGTGGTGGTCCGAATCGAATCGGTCAAGGTATTGAATTTGACTACTGCTGCGTGCATGCCGCGTTAGCCTTGCGTGAAGACGGGTATGAGACCATCATGGTCAACTGCAATCCGGAGACCGTATCAACGGATTTCGATACCTCCGACAGACTGTATTTTGAACCCTTGACTCTTGAGGATGTGCTGGAAATCGTAGACAAAGAGAAACCTATTGGCGTGATTGTCCAGTACGGTGGACAAACGCCCTTGAAGCTGGCTCTGGGTCTAGAGGCTGAGGGTGTACCCATCATCGGGACCAGTCCTGACATGATTGATGCGGCTGAAGACCGGGAACGTTTTCAGAAGCTGTTGCACGAACTGGGCTTGCGCCAGCCGCCAAATGCAACGGCCAGAACCGAGCCTGAAGCACTGGAAAAAGCAGCTGCTTTAGGTTATCCGCTCGTGGTTCGGCCCAGTTATGTACTTGGAGGGCGAGCCATGGAAATTGTCCATGAGCAGCGTGATCTGGAGCGCTACATGCGTGAGGCTGTCAAGGTCAGCCATGATTCTCCTGTGTTGCTGGATCGTTTTCTCAGCGATGCGATTGAATGCGACGTGGATTGCATTCGAGATTCCACAGGAGCCACGTTTATTGGTGGCGTGATGGAGCATATTGAGCAGGCCGGCGTGCACAGCGGAGACTCTGCGTGCTCACTGCCACCTTATAGTTTGAGTGCTGCCACGGTCAATGAGATCAAGCGGCAGACCACTGCCATGGCCGAATCGCTCAACGTCGTCGGACTGATGAATGTTCAATTTGCAATCCAGAAAGTTGACACGCAAGATGTAATTTTCGTTCTTGAGGTCAATCCTCGCGCCTCCAGAACGGTGCCTTTTGTCTCAAAAGCCACTGGGATCCAATTGGCCAAAGTTGCTGCTCGCTGCATGGCGGGTCAGACGCTCGCCTCTCAGTCCATAGTCAAAGAAGTGACCCCGCCCTATTTCAGCGTCAAGGAGGCCGTCTTCCCATTTGTCAAGTTTCCCGGCGTGGACACGATTCTTGGCCCCGAAATGAAGTCCACCGGTGAGGTGATGGGCGTAGGCAAAACGTTTGGCGAGGCTTTCGTTAAGTCTCAAATGGGTGCGGGTACAAAACTACCGAGACCTTTTGGAATTGATGGCAAGCCAGCAGGCAAGGTGTTTGTGTCCGTCAAACAGAGCGATAAACCGCGTGCTGTGGCTATTGCGAGAGATCTTCTGGCGATGCAGTTTAATATTCTCGCCACCCGAGGTACTGCTGCACTGATTGCTGCGGCCGGCTTGCCCTGTGAAGTGGTCAATAAAGTCACAGAGGGGCGGCCGAACATCGTTGACATGATCAAAAATAACGAAATTTCCCTGGTTATCAATACGGTAGAGGAACGTCGAAACGCAATTGCAGATTCCCGCTATATCCGAACCTCCGCATTGCTTGCTCGCGTGACGACTTTCACGACAATTGCAGGCGCTGAAGCTGCTGTGCAGGGCATGAAGTCAATGGACGATCTGCCGGTTTATTCTGTGCAGGAACTACACCAGCAACTAACAACTTAATTGGCTTATAGCTATGACAACCATTCCAATCACCAAAGTCGGTTCAGAGAAACTCAAAGCCGAGTTGCACAAGCTCAAAACTGTGGATCGTCCCTGGGTGATCAACGCCATTGCAGAGGCACGAGCTCAAGGGGATTTGAGCGAAAATGCCGAGTACGACGCTGCAAAAGACCGTCAAGGTTTCATTGAGGGTCGGATCCAGGAGATTGAAGGCAAGCTCTCAGCAGCACAAATCATCGATCCCAGTCAGCTTGATGCAGGTGGCCGGGTGGTTTTTGGCTCGACTGTTGAACTCGAAGACGAAGCCACTGCAGACCGCGTCAAGTACCAGATCGTAGGAGAAGATGAAGCCGATCTCAAGCTAGGCCTGATCAATATAAATAGTCCGATTGCACGTGCTCTGA
>JBILKC010000196.1:0-5455 GCA_044376885.1 Hylemonella sp.
TCAGTGAGACCCAGATGCAGCGCATAGTCGCATCGCTTGGACAAGCCACGGTAAACAGCAATCAGGTCTTGAACACCGCTGACCTTGCATGACAGGATGATCTGGTTGGCGTCCATGCCCATCTCAGCGGCACGCTGTGCAGAATCAATTGCTGAAGTGACCATTGCTTCGTACATCACTGCTTTGGCATCCCAGGGTTTGGCGCGCAGGCTATTCTCGTCCATCAGGCTCGCCAACAACTCCTGATCCAGACTGCCCCAGTTCACGCCAATGCGCACTGGCTTATCCCATCGCATAGCAGCCTCAATCATTTGTCCAAATTGTTTATCCCGCTTGTCACCTTTACCCACATTCCCAGGGTTGATCCTGTATTTCGATAAGGCCTCGGCGCAGGCCGGATAGCTGGTCAGCAGGGTATGACCGTTGTAATGGAAGTCCCCGACCAGGGGAACGTCAATACCCATTTTGTCGAGTTGATCCCGAACATGGGGAACCGCCTCGGCAGCCTCGGGCGTATTCACCGTAATGCGAACCATCTCGGATCCAGCCAAAGCAAGCTCTTTAACTTGAATAGCAGTACCGATGGCGTCCACCGTATCCGTATTGGTCATCGACTGAATTCGCACCGGTGCATCTCCACCCACGGTGACAATACGGTCGCCCCAGACAACACGGGCCTGGCGAGAACGACGTGGTAACGGCGCTGATGTATCAATAGGTAGCGAATCTGTCATTACTTCACCTCAAAACGTGCAACATTGTCTTTGGAAAAACTGGCGATACTGAATGGGCGTCCCCCGACCAGCACCTCAGTGACATCCGCTCTGCCAACCACAACTGAAAGAGGGAGAGCCCCAGAAATTGCAACATTTTCAGCAGGCACGATGGTTTTTCTGAGCAGCACAACACCATTGATATCTGTCACCTCAACCCAGGATGGACTACGCGTAGAAAAAACCAGAATACCCGCGCTGACTTTGGGAGGTTCAATCTCGGGGATCCTGACAGGAGGTGCCATTGGCGGGGTTTCTGCCACTGCAGGAGCAGGGCTCGTTTTCTCATCGGCGTTTGGCGATTCTTTGACCGGAAGGCTTGAGGCAATGGCTACAGCTTCAGCGGGAGAAGCAGAGGGTGGGGGTGCGGCAACTTCACTTGAAAGTGCAATCAGTTCTGATAAAGGATCAGCGACAGGAGAGAAAAATAACACCAGGGCACCACAAAGCAGGGCCAAAGCACCAAGCACGACCGGGCGTGATAGTTGTGTTCGTATGGTTTTACCAGGCACAGGTCCGGAAGCATGAAAAGGTAAATTCATGCCAGACACGTCAGCGCCCAGTACAGGCTTGTTCGTTATCCGCATCAGGGCTAGGACAGGTGTGGGGTCAATCTTGAGCGCACGACACACGCTGGAAGCCAGACCTCTGACAAAAACCGGATCTTGAATCTGATCAAGCTGGTCTGCTTCGAGGGCCTCTAACTTTTTGACTGAAACCTTCAGTGATACAGCCAGGGCGGCAATATGCAGGCCGTTGGCTTCGCGAGCACGTCTAATCAGTTGTCCGGCAGTTAACGAGTTTGGCGAGGGCGATTGGAGCTCGGCTGGCAACTCTTGAGAAGTTATTTCATTCATCGAAAGCACCTCGCTCATAGGAAATTAGTTCACGCGACTGAGGAAACCTTTTCTTCAACTGCAAGGCCAGTTGCTGCATACCTTCAGGATTGTCCATCCTGCGCTCCACCTTGATGCCGAGCCAGTAAGATTCTGCATTCGCAAGCTCGGTATTGTTCAGTCTTCGAATATAAAACTGCGACCGTAAAAAATCACCCTGCTGAAATAGCAAAGAGGCCAAGTTGTAGCCCGTAAGGGGGTTACCAGCATCGAGCTCATACGATTTGATCAGGCTGAATTCCGCCTCAGAACGTTGGCCATTGCGCATCTGACAAAGCCCTTGGGTCAGCCAGGTTTTGGCTCTTCCGCTGTAGCTTGGATTCGAAATCGCTTGAGAAAACAACTGACTAGCTTCTCCATATCTGGCCTGTTGGCAAAGAAGCCAGCCGAAATTGTGAGACACATTGGGATCACGGGGACTCAAGGTCAAAGCACGGCGAAAACTTTCCTCAGCCAGTCTTTGATCGTTAAGGCGCATGTAAACCAGACCTCTGAGATTAAATGCATCGGCAAAATTGGGGTCGGCATTCAGGGCCTGCTTGACTTCGTCGAGAGCCACGGTGATTTGACCTAATTCAAAATAACCGACCGCCAGCTCCATGCGAATGCGGGCGCGCTTGCGGCCTTCTGGCTCATCAGAATCCGTCAAGATATCGCTTCGTGATCCGCTCGACGTCCCGGGCGAGGATGCGCAGCCTATAGTCAAAATCAACGACAGAAAAAGCAAGAAAAGCAAGTCCAGCTGCTTGTGAACAGGCCAGACTCGGCTTTTAATTACTAAAGAAAATCTCATCAGTGAAACGTTCTAGGATTTGTCGTGAATGGCCTAAACCGACTTAATCATCACAGTTCTTTGCTGGGCAATCCGACCAGCGACGCGTGTTCGATCAACGACATCACCTGCCAGTTGGCCGCAAGCGGCGTCGATATCGTCGCCCCTGGTCTTACGCACAGTCGTCACGATGCCAGCCTTGGTAAGGATTCTCGCAAAAGCTTCAACCCGGGGTGCACTGGATCTCTGAAGTCCAGACTCAGTGAATGGATTGAACGGAATAAGATTGAACTTGCACCAGACACCTCCTTGGGCGTATTTCCGAATCAGTCCAACAAGCTCACTGGCATGCTCTGGCGAGTCGTTGACATGATCGAGCATGCAGTATTCAAATGTGATGAAGTCCCTTGGCGCATGAAAGATGTAACGGCTGCAAGCCTCTAAAAGCTCAGCAATAGGATATTTGCGATTCAACGGAACCAATGAGCTTCTCAACGCGTCATTGGATGCATGCAATGACACAGCAAGTGCAACCGGACAATCCAGCGACAAGCGATCCATCATAGGAACCACGCCTGAGGTTGAAACCGTCACACGACGTCGGGACAGCCCATACGCGTTGTCATCCAGCATCACTTTAAGGGCCGGTAGTAGTTGCCCGTAATTTTGCAAGGGTTCGCCCATGCCCATCATCACCACGTTTGATACCACCCGATCTGACCGACCTAAATGCAGGCGCAGATACTTTTCAGCAAACCACAGCTGTGAAACGATTTCCCCGGTTGAGAGATTACGGCTGAAACCCTGATGGCCGGTTGAGCAAAACCGGCAACCGACTGCACAGCCCGCCTGAGAAGAAATACAAAGCGTTCCACGGTCAGACTCCGGAATGAACACAGTCTCGATCGCGTCACCCTCACCCACATCGAAAAGCCACTTGATGGTACCGTCTTGTGACTCATGTTGGGAAATAAGCTTTAAGCCTTTGATCGTTGCAGAATGACTTAACTTTTCGCGAAACGTTTTCGCCAAATCAGTCATCTCTTCAAAGTTGACGACGCCTCGTTGATGTATCCACCGAAAAAGCTGGGTTGCGCGGAAAGGCTTCTCTCCCAGCTGATCGCAAAAGAGACATAAACCCTCAAGATCAAGATCTAGAAGGTTAACCATCACTGTGGGGATTAGCGTGAATAAACATTCAGCCCAGGGAAGAAAAACGCAATTTCTTCAGCGGCTGTGTCAGCAGCGTCTGAGCCATGAACGGCATTGGCATCAATACTGTCAGCAAAATCCGCGCGAATAGTTCCTGCTGCCGCTTTTTTCGGATCAGTAGCACCCATCAGGTCGCGGTTCTTCAGAATCGCACCTTCGCCTTGCAGGGCCTGGATCATCACCGGGCCAGAGATCATGAAATCTACCAAGTCATTGAAGAATGGACGCTCTTTGTGAACGCCATAAAAAGCTTCCGCTTCCTGGCGGGAAAGATGCACCATTTTCGCGGCAACGACTTTTAGTCCGGCAGCTTCGAAACGAGCATAAATTTGACCTATGACATTTTTGGCAACCGCATCGGGCTTGATGATTGACAAAGTGCGTTCAATTGACATGTGATGTTTCCTGAGAAAGGGATTATGGAATTTTCACCCTTGGGCAAAGCCCTGAATTTTAACTCATCGGCCATTTCTGGGCCGCGACCTGGCCTGCCCACCGCCAGCAGAACCGCCGCCTCGTCGGGTTTGGGCTTGTCTTTGGCGACTCAGGCTATCGGCTCCGATGTATCCCAACGATGTTTTCATAGGGTCAGGCTGGTTTTTAGCATCGTTCCTGTCGGTATTGGCTGCACCGCGCGAAGGACCAGGGCGACGGGAATTGCGTCCGCGATCTGCTGAATTTCGTCCTCCAGAGCGACCTTGCTTAGCAGCGCTATCGAACTCCGTCGTTTTGGAAGGACCTGCAACAGCACTTACCAGTGCACGAATATCCTTTTCATCAAGCTCCATCCAGGCCGCACGTTTGAGACCTCGCGGCAAGACCATCGCACCATATCGAATCCTGATGAGGCGACTCACCGCATGTCCTACCGACTCCAGCATTCGCCGGACTTCCCGGTTTCGCCCCTCGGAGATAGTGACCCTGTACCAACAATTAGCGCCCTCACCTCCACCCTCCTCGAGTGAGCTGAAATTTGCCATGCCGTCATCAAGTCTGACTCCATCCAGAAGTTTTTGCTTTTCCTCTTTGGTCAAGGCACCCAGCACACGAACGGCATACTCCCTCTCGAGACCAAAGCGAGGATGCATCAGTTTATTGGCGAGTTCACCGGAACTGCTAAAAAGAAGCAGCCCTTCGGTGTTCAAATCAAGACGGCCTACGGACTGCCATTTGCCATGCATCAACTTGGGTAATTTGCGAAAAACTGTGGGTCGATTTTGAGGATCATCATGGGTGACCACCTCGCCTGCGGGCTTGTGATAGGCAATCACACGGGCCGGAGGAGGGTCAATTCGAAACCGGATAGGCTTGCCATTGACTTTAACCTGATCGCCAAACTGAATACGCTGGCCGATGTGGGCAGGTTCGTTGTTGACCGAAATACGACCCTCCAGAATCAACTGCTCCATTTCAAGCCGGGAGCCCATGCCTGCCTGCGCCAAAACTTTATGAAGCTTTGGCGTTTCGATTTGAGGCAAAAGAACCCGTTTTACATGCAAGTCAGCCAGCGTAGCGGTGTCGGCCTCGGCATCAAAAACACCAGTAATGACGTCGTTGAACCTGATCTCCGGGCTAGTTTCAGTTCCCTGCTCATTCAAAGTTTCGACTGAAACTCCAGGCTGCTCGCCTGGCAAATCATTCTTTGGCGGGCTGTCATTCATTTAGAGCTCTCATTCAAGGGAAAAAGTTGATCCACAGCGGCGGGATCTGACTGGGCGGACAGGGTCTGATTGATCAGGCCTTCCAGCATGCCATCCTGGGTGTCCGGACCATTAACCAAGGGGAGTTGATCCAGAGAGGCA
>JBILKC010000197.1:0-5445 GCA_044376885.1 Hylemonella sp.
TTTTGGCGCGGTGCACGGTTGATCGCGCTTTTGAAGCGCATATTGCCAAATCCACCATCACCGCCTTTGGCAATGGTGATCACCTCACCCGGGTTGAGCAACTCAAACAGGACTTCACCTGTTTCGGCATCGCTGATGATGGTTCCAACCGGCATTTTGAGCGTGATGTCATCCCCGGCCGCACCAAACATATCAGACCCCATGCCATGCTGGCCGCGTTTGGCGTCATGGCGTCGGGAAAACCGGAAATCAACCAGGGTGTTGAGATTGGGGTCCGCGACCGCAAAAACATGGCCACCGCGACCGCCGTCACCACCGTTAGGGCCGCCAAATTCCTTGTATTTTTCATGCCGGAAAGAGACACAGCCCGCACCGCCATCTCCCGCAGAGATGTCGATATAGGCTTCGTCTACAAATTTCATGGAAAATACTTTTCTGACTTATAAACGAAAAACCCCGCACTGATGCAGGGTTTTTTCGTAAGTAGTTACAAACTTACGCAGGAATCACATTCACCGTGTGCTTGTTCATGGAGCCCTTAATGGCAAAGGACACATGCCCGCCAGCTAGGGCAAACAGGGTATGGTCTTTGCCAACGCCAACATTGGTTCCAGGGTGAAATCGGGTTCCGCGCTGGCGAACAATGATCGCACCTGCAGTAACCAGTTCTCCACCGAACGCTTTGACACCCAGCATCTTGGGTTGTGAATCACGTCCATTTCGCGTAGAGCCGCCGCCTTTTTTTTGTGCCATGACTCTTGCTCCTTATCCAGCAATTGCACCGATTTGCAGCTCTGTGAACTGCTGACGATGACCTTGACGTTTTTGATAGTGCTTGCGACGACGCATTTTGAAAATACGCACTTTGTCGTGCTTGCCATGAGCCACCACCGTGACGGTGACCGTTGCGCCGGATACCAAGGGCGTACCAACCTTCAGATCTGCACCGTTTCCGATGGCTAGAACCTGGTCGATGACGATTTCTTGGCCTACATCCGCAGCAATCTGTTCTACTTTAATTTTTTCACCTGCAGCAACACGATACTGTTTGCCACCGGTTTTTATGACCGCGTACATATTGACCTCATCAATTTAGACCCTGAAGACGGATTTCTACAGAGCCCTACAGTATAGCATTAAGGCCAGCAAAAAGCACTTTCCACTGTGTCCGGAGCGTTTTTTGCGCGAGATTCTCGGCCAGAACCAATCCGGAACATCGTTTTTGCGTTCGAAAGGGCAGGGGCCCATCGACTCGACTCCCTATAATCCGGCAAACTCAAAATCGCACCGTGTCAGTCGACTTCAAAACCACCAACCCTCTTCTGCCGATTACTGACGACATGGCGGAGGTGGATAGGGTTATTGCCAAACGACTGGAATCAGACGTGCCCCTGGTCAGTCAGGTCTCCCGATACATCATTGCGTCGGGCGGCAAACGTTTGCGACCTGCGCTGCTTTTGATGACCTGCGGCGCCCTTGGCTACCGCGGAGACTTTCGCTACCGTTTGGCGGCAGTTGTGGAGTTTATACACACCGCAACCCTGTTGCACGATGACGTGGTGGACACCTCAACACTCAGGCGAGGGCTTCCAACTGCCAATGAACAATTCGGAAACCCTGCAAGCGTACTGGTCGGAGATTTCTTGTATTCCCGCGCCTTCCAGATGATGGTCGAGGCACAAAACATGCGTGTCATGGAGGTGCTTGCAGAAGCAACCAACATCATTTCGGAAGGTGAAGTGATGCAACTCATGAACATGCACAATCCGGATCTGGACGAGACCGCTTACCTGCACGTGATTCGTTCCAAAACAGCCAAGCTCTTCGAAGCCAGCGCACGGGTCGGCGCCATTCTTGCAGGAGCAGACGCGTCCATTGAGCAGGCCTGCGCCGGCTACGGCCAGGCCTTGGGAACTGCTTTTCAGGTCATCGACGACGTGCTCGATTACACCGGGGACGCTGCCGTGATGGGCAAGAGCTTGGGAGATGACCTGCGTGAAGGCAAAGCCACTCTGCCTTTGATTGCTGCGATGCAGCGCGGAAGCCCGGATCAAAGGGCGATCATCAAGTCCGCCATAGAAAACGGTTCTGTTGATCAGTTGGCCTCCGTCATCGATATCGTCAGGCAGACTGGAGCGCTTGAAGTTTCCCATCAAGCCGCTATCCTGGAGGCCCAGCGGGCCGTTGAAGCTGCGCGCAGACTCCCTGCCGGGCCTTACACCGACGGATTGATACAATTGGCGAGTGAGCTCCTCACAAGACAGCACTAACCAGCAGTTGTCGTTATCTGAGGATCATCGGAATGTGGCGCAGCCTGGTAGCGCACTTCGTTCGGGACGAAGGGGTCGGAGGTTCGAATCCTCTCATTCCGACCAATTTATCCAAAATGACCCTGCCGGAATATTTCGGTACAAGATTTAAAACTAGTCGTTTTCGCTTTTTTTCCGTCTGAACTTTACGTTGCATATTCTCAGCGTGGTTCAGATTTACATCGATCCGACTATCGGCGATGATGCACGCATAAAAGCTTTGAATCTTTTCTACTCGGCAAATGCCTGCCAAAGACCCTGCCAATCATGAGAGAAGCCAAACCGTTGCTCTGCCAAGTTACGGTCCCGCGCTGATTCCACCTGGCAAGTCAAAGCAGTCGCGCCCCATGAATATGGTTTGCCCTTGACTGGAATTAAGCGCTTTTAACCACCAAGATTAGCCACAATAATCAATGCGCAGGGGGTACACAATGGCTCAAGTAAGGTCCAACAAAGTCAAGGAATTTGTTTTTGAGTGGGAAGGCAAAGACCGCAACGGCAAGCTGGTTCGGGGGCAGTCGCGGGCTGCTGGCGAGAACCAGGTTCAGACCGCCTTGCGTAGACAAGGCATTCTTGCCAGCAAAATCAAAAAACCAAGAGTGCGCATGGGCAAAGCCATCAAGCGCAAAGACCTTGCCATTTTTACCCGACAGCTGGCCACAATGTTGAAGGCTGGCGTGCCTTTGCTGCAAGCCTTTGACATCGTAGGCCGCGGCAACGCCAATGCCAATGTGACCAAGCTTCTCAATGAAATCCGCATCGACGTGGAAACGGGCACATCCCTCAGTGTTGCGTTTCGTCAATTTCCGATGCATTTTGACAGCCTGTATTGCAATCTGGTTGAGGCCGGTGAACAAGCCGGTATTCTGGACCAGTTGCTGGAGCGACTCGCCCTCTACATGGAAAAAACCGAGGCTATCAAATCTAAGATCAAGTCAGCCCTGATGTACCCAAGCTCGGTGATTGTTGTGGCTTTAGTGGTCGTCACTGTGATCATGATTTTTGTGATTCCAGCATTCAAGGAAGTATTCAGCTCATTTGGGGCGGATCTGCCCGCACCCACATTGATGGTCATTGCCATAAGCGAGTTTTTTGTGAGTTACTGGTGGCTGATGTTTGGTGCCATTGGCGGCGGCATTTATTTTTTTATGCAGGCTTGGAGGCACAACAAGAATGTGCAGCGTGCGCTGGATCGCATCATGCTCAAAGTTCCTGTTTTCGGCACCTTGATCAATAAATCGTGTGTTGCCAGGTGGACGCGTACCTTGGCGACCATGTTTGCTGCCGGCGTGCCATTGGTCGAGGCACTTGATTCAGTGGGAGGCGCTGCTGGGAATTCCGTTTACGAGATTGCAACCGAAAAAATTCAACAGGAAGTAGCAACCGGAACCAGTCTGACAAACGCAATGACAAACGCCAACTTGTTTCCCAGCATGGTGTTGCAAATGTGTGCCATCGGGGAAGAATCCGGCTCAATAGACCACATGCTCAGTAAATCGGCCGATTTTTACGAGGCCGAAGTTGACGAAATGGTTGCTGGACTTTCCAGTCTGATGGAACCCATCATCATTGTTTGTTTAGGCGGATTGATCGGTGGCATTGTTATTGCCATGTATCTGCCTATCTTCAAACTCGGGCAGGTCGTTTGATGCCCGAAGGTACGTCATGGGCAGTCCTGGTCATCGCAGGGCTGATTGGTTTGCTGATCGGCAGTTTCCTCAATGTGGTGATCTACCGTCTACCGCTGATTCTTGAACGACAGTGGCTAAAAGATTCCTCCGAATGGCTCAGTGACGCCCGAGAGATTGAAAGAGTCGCGGACTTGCCTGCGACACATGCCAATCAGCTTGCTGCCGCCAATAGCACATTGTCCAAGGCGCTGGAGCAACTGCCACCGCTCAGTCTTTGGTTGCCGCGTTCACGGTGCCGCACGTGCGGCCATCTGATTGCTTGGCATGACAACATTCCTGTACTCAGTTATCTGGTGCTGCGCGGTCAATGTTCTGTGTGCAAAACAGCGATCAGCCCACGCTATCTTGCCGTAGAGTTGTTGACAGGTGCCGTTTTTTCAGTCACGGCACACCACTACGGGCTCACATTGCAAGGTTTGATCTGGGCTGTTTTTGCTGCTATTTTGATTGCGCAATTCTTCATCGATTTTGATACGCAGTTGCTGCCTGACAGCCTCAATTACTCCCTGCTTTGGCTGGGCTTGATCGCTGCCGCAGCCGGGTGGACAGTCCCACTGAACTCGGCTATTTGGGGCGCGGTTGCAGGTTACCTGAGCCTATGGCTGCTCTACCATGCTTACCGCTTGGTGACAAATAAGGAGGGCATGGGCCATGGGGATTTCAAATTACTCGCCGCATTGGGCGTATGGTTCGGTTCAGAGCATGTGCTGGCCATCATTCTGCTTTCATCTCTAGTAGGATCTGTGATTGGAATCATCCTACTGACCGTCAAAAGAATCTCCCACATGGACACCCCTATCCCTTTCGGCCCTTTCCTGGCAGGCGCCGGTCTGCTCTGCCTGTTACTGGGCCCTGGCAAGCTGGCACAGCTGCTACCAATTGCATTCCCTTTTTCATCCCTGATGCGCTAAAGCATGATCCGCTTAGGACTTACAGGGGGTATCGGCAGCGGTAAAAGTACGGTGGCGGGTATGATGGCCGGACTGGGGGCAGCTGTGATTGATGCAGATGCCATTTCCCGCAGCACCACGGCAAGTCAGGGATCGGCCATTGGGGCCATCAGGGAGCAGTTTGGTGATGATTTCATCACCGTAGACGGCCAACTTGATCGGGCTCGCATGCGGGAGCGAATCTTTGAAGACCCCCGTTCACGCCTGCGTTTGGAGGCGATTATTCACCCCTTGGTCAGGATTGAAACCCAACGCCAGGAACAGAGCGCAATAACCAACGGACAACGTTGTCTTGTATTTGATGTCCCCTTGCTGGTTGAATCTGCACACTGGCGGCGACATGTTGATTCGGTGCTGGTGATTGACTGCACACTGGAAGAGCAAATCACACGCACCATGACCCGCAGCAGATTGGATCGCAAAGCAGTTGAAAAAATTATTGAGAGTCAAGCCCGTCGTTTGACCCGGCTGGCTTCTGCCGATATTGTGATATTT
>JBILKC010000198.1:0-5430 GCA_044376885.1 Hylemonella sp.
AAGCGGACGAATACGGTCGGCGCGGATGTCTTTGTTGTAGCCGTTGAATTCTGCCGTGCCTGCCACACGGAAACGATCCGCCCCCAACCTGCTGGTGACCAGCTTGGTTTCGTCGTCCAGCAAGCTCACGGTGGGTGCGGACGCCTGGCTTTGCGGATCAAGCAAGTTGACCGTGATGGAGTAGCCCTTGACCGGGTAGATGTTGACCCTGTCACCCAGCTGGGTAGCAAAACTGCGGCTTTGCACACCGGCGCAGACCACCAGCGCATCAAACTGGTGGCTATGCTTGCCAGCGCCTTCACGCACAAGCACTTCGGCTTTGGTGCCGTCTGTACAGAGTGCTTCAACATCTTGCTCGTATAGGCAGCGTACACCCAGACGTTCTGCGGCTTTAGCCATTGCGGAGGTGAACTTGTGGATGTCTCCAGTGGCGTCGCTCTCGGTAAAGTAGCCTCCGTAGTAATTGCCGGCCAGCGTGGGCTCGATGGCTTTCATTTCCGATGGCGTTACGGCACGGCGCGGCAAGCCACCTTCGGCCAGTAACTTGCTCACTTCACCCGCATGGTCAAAGCCCTTCTTGTCCCGGTAGATATGCAGGATGCCCTCTTTTTTGAGATCAAAATCAACGCCTTCTGCCTGAGCCCAGGCAAACAGATGCTCGCGAGCGGCGATGGCCAGCCGTGTGGTTTCTATGGTGTTGCGCTTGTAGTGGGGCATGTTGCCAACGAACTCTGCAAACCAGCTCAGTTTGTGCCAGCTGGGCTTGGGGTTGACCAGCAGTGGCGCGTCGCCTTTGAGCATCCATTTCAAACCTTTGAGGATGGTGGACCAGTGGTTCCACACCTCCGCGTTCGACGCCGACAACTGCCCACCATTGGCAAACGATGTTTCCATCGCAGCGTAGCGGTTTTTCTCGAACAAGGTCACAGCAAAGCCCCGCTTTGCCAAAGCGTAAGCGGTGGTCACACCGGTGATGCCGCCGCCGATAACTGCGATTGATTTCATGGTTCAGATCTCCTAACAAGTCAGGGGTGTCCCAAGGACAAAAAGCACACCCGCGCACCATGCGTGGCGTACGCCCCCTCTGTTTGGAACCTGAGAGATTCATGACCTACCGGTTGAGATAAGCCACTTGCTCCTGCGGTGTGCCAGGTGACTAAACCTGGCAGCTCTTCAGAGATCTATCGACCAGATCGGTCCTTTTGCCTGAGAGTTTCCGGGGCGGTTGCTCCTTCGGCGCGAAGTGATGTGTTTGCATCGCTTCGTCTCTCCCGATCTGATCCATCAATACCAGACTATGCCAGAAAACGCTCCGTCAGTTGAACCCAATAAGCAGCGCCTATGGGAATGTTGCGGTCTTCAAAGTCGTAATTCGGGTTGTGAACCATGCAGGCGCCGTGTCCGCCGTTTTCGGCATCGCCATTTCCGATGAACAAATAGCTGCCGGGCACTTCTTCAAGCATGTAGGCGAAAT
Source organism: Hylemonella sp. (assembly GCA_044376885.1). Lineage (GTDB taxonomy): Bacteria > Pseudomonadota > Gammaproteobacteria > Burkholderiales > Burkholderiaceae_C > JBEIGE01. Next base: position 1,475 of record JBILKC010000198.1, read on the forward strand.
CTTCACTGGCGGTGAGTGGCTCGGTTTGTAAAACCACGTTGTCGGCACCCACCAGGTTCACGGCCACCTCGCGTGCCAGCGCAGTTTCTTCTTTGGTGTTGACCAGCACCGGATAACCAGGCAAAAACTCAACCCGTGCGGTGACACCGTAGCTTTGCGCCTGCAGCTCCACCAAGTCAACAATACGCCGGCGCAGCATGTCACGCACACCGCGGTCCAGCGCCCGCACACTGAGCTTGAGCGTAGCCTGCTGCGGGATCACATTGTTGGCTACGCCAGACTGAAAAGCACCGACCGTGATGACCGCCATCTGCAGTGGTGGTACGTTGCGTGACACGATGGTCTGCAACGCCATGACGATGGCCGATCCGGCCACCACCGGGTCCGCCCCCAGATGCGGCATGGCCCCGTGGCTGCCTTTGCCTTCTATGCTCACCAGAATGTTTTCGCTGGAGGCCATGGTTGCGCCTTCGCGCAGCAGCAACTGGCCTGGACGGAAGCCCGGCATGTTGTGCATGGCAAAAATTGCATCGCAGGGGAAACGCTCAAACAAGCCGTCTTCCATCATCTTGCGTGCACCACCCAGGCTTTCTTCGGCAGGCTGAAAAATCAGATTCAGCGTGCCGTCAAACACGCTGTGCTGAGCCAAATGTTCGGCAGCAGCAAGCAGCATGGCGGTATGTCCATCGTGGCCACATGCGTGCATCAGGCCCGCATGGCAACTGGCGTGGAGCAGGCCGGTAGTCTCCTGAATGGGCAGCGCGTCCATATCCGCACGCAGACCCAGCTTGCGGGTGCTATTGCCCCGCTTGAGTTGTCCCACCACACCCGTGCCACCCAAGCCGCGTGTGACCTTATAGCCCCAAGACTGCAAACGCTCGGCAACCAGGTCGCTGGTACGAAACTCCTGGAAGCCGATCTCAGGATGCTGATGAATATCACGGCGTAGCGCCGTAAAAACTTCGGACCTGGTTTTCAGGGCTGACAACGTGGCCGACATAGGATTACTGGGGCTCCAACTTGATGGACTTGGCAATGGCTGCGCCCTTGGCAATTTCATTTTTGTAAAAGGTGTCGAGCTGCGACAGGCTCATGGGATCGGCCACTGTGCTGCCGGCCGTCTCAATGGTTTTGCGAATATCCGGGTTGCCAAGTGCGGTGTAGGCAGCCTTGTGCACTGCAGCGACTTGTGCATCGGGCGTTTTGGCACTGACCTGGATACCAATCCAGATGCTGAACTGGTAATCTTCAAACCCTTTGGTCGCACTGGCCAGAGGCAACCTGGGCAAGCGCGCCAGGGGTTGGCTGGAGGCCAGGGCCAGCACCTTGATTTGGCCGCCGTCAATCGCGCCCAAGACGGGGCCGATCAGCGGAACCACCGCAAAATCAAGTACGCCACCCATCAAATCCTTGAGGTAGGGCGCAATGCCGTTATAGGGCGCGTGCAGGCCCTTGGCGCCTGAGCTTTGCAGGGCTTTTTCAGCCATCAAGTGGTACAAAGAGCCGACACCCGAGGAGCCAAAGCTCAGGGGCTTGTCAGACTTTTTGGCCAGTGCAACAAACTCTTCCAGCGTATTCACTGGCAAATCCTTGCGCACAGCAATGGCAATGGGGGTGTACCCCACCAAAGCGGCCAAGCGCACATCTTCAGGCTTGTTTTTGGCGGCGGCCACACCCAAAGGCGTATAGATGAGTTCCAACGGCGAGCCCGCCAACAGCGTGTAACCATCTGGCTGGGCGTTGGCAACCTTGAGCACACCCAGCGCGCCCCCCACACCCACCACGTTTTCAACAATAACGGGTTGGCCAAACACCTCGGCCATGCCTTTGCCCACGGCGCGGCCAAGCACATCCGAGCCCCCGCCAGGCGGAAACGCCACAACCAGGCTGACCGGCTTGACGGGAAAGGTCTGCGCTGCGACGGATCCGGCCAAGGCCAAGCTGGCTAACAAAGAGTAAGCAACGCGAAGTGCTTTGTGCGAATCAATCAACATGTGATGCTCCTGATGAGGTTCGATGGACCTGAAATAAAACGAACAGAAGCGAATCGTAGAAGTGTCTATGGCGTGTGTCCAATGCATTATTTTTGTAGTTATCATTCATTTTCATCATAGGTTTTTATTCCATGAACATCAAACATCTGGAACATTTGCTGGCACTGGCGGATACCGGCTCATTCAGCCGCGCTGCCGAGAAACTCTTTATTACGCAGTCGGCATTGAGCCGCAGCATTCAGACTTTCGAAGAAGATCTGGGTGGCAAAGTTCTTGACCGTATCGGCAAACGCAATGAACTGACCCCGCTGGGCTTGAATGTCGTTGCCAGAGCCCGCCATATTGTTCGGGACGCTGCGGAGTTGCGGGACAGCGTCAAGCTGCTGAAAGTGGGTGGCAAGGGCGCCATCAGTGTAGGCCTGGGCTCAGGCCCGGCCGCCCTGTTGATGCTGCCACTGATGTGCTCTGTAGCCGAACAAAAAGGAATGCGGGTGTCGGTGACGCAAGGGCCCGCCGAATTGCAGATATTGCAGTTGCGCAGCCGTCAGCTCGATGCCATGGTGGTGGATATGCGCAGGGTGATTCCTGCCACAGACCTCAACATTGAGGCACTGGCTGATCTGCGAGCAGGGTTTATTGCGCGTGCTGGTCATCCATTGGCCAAGAAAAAGAACTTGGGCTTGGCAGACATCTTGCGTTATGCAGTGGCGTCCACACCGTTGTCGGATGAAGTGATCCGGCTCATGGTGAGCCAATATGGTTTACAGGCCAATCCCGCAGAAATGGTGACCCTGCGCTGTGATGATGTTGCCAGCCTCCTGGGTGCGGTGGCGCAGACCGATGCGATCTTTTTAGGTGTGATTGCAGCCGCCCGCAATGGCTTGGCGGACGGCAGTCTGGTTGAACTGAATTTAAAGCCCAAGCTCTTGGCCACCGCGCGCTTTGCGTATGTGACCTTGGCAGGCCGAACCGAGGCCCCTGCGATGGCCTATTTTCGTGAATTCGTAATTAGACATCTGAACGACTCAAGCTTAGAAAATCATCGCACCAACAATTAGATGCAGATGTACGAATGGTTGAGATGGCCTGAGCGACTGATATGTCGCGATTGCAGTCATTCCCGAACTGCAGCTACTTGGCAGTCCAATTAGCATCTTGAGCAGCCTCATCCGCGGTGAACCTGTAATAGAAGAGGTATACCGAGACGCCATGGGATAAATTGGGAACCAATTTTCAAGGCGTTAGCTACCCGATCTAAAACTGTCGGGTCGAGATGGGCCAACAGACCCTCGCGTAGTGCACGAACAACTTCATCGTATTGCGCCCAATCGTGGGTGTCGTCACTAGCCACCATAAAACGGTCAGGATAGTCCTCAATCAGTTTTTAAATGAGCATCCACTATCGGCACCGTCTGCCAAGCTACCGCTGTGTCCTTGTTACCAGTTGCTGGCTGCGAGTTTGCGACTTGCTGAATGAACAAAAGCAACAGGCTAAGGAAGAGTTTTTTAACATCGCTCTGACCGCGCCTGGGCAGCTGGATAGAAGGCTTTGCGCGTGGTGTTTCTGGGCGGTCGCCTCATTACCATGGCCAGCGTATTAGTCAACGCATCCTTAATGTCTTCAGTTTTCACCTCCTAGCCATAAAGGCACACTGGAGTCGATCTCATTCCTTGGGATCTTTCAAGCGGAATATCCTGACCGCATTTTTGTAAGCCACTTTTTCGGCTGTTGCCGGGCTCAGTTTGGCCAACACACCTTGACGTATCGCTGCAACCACACCAGCATATTCATCCCAGCTATGCACATCATCGATCGCGACCATAAATCGATCCGGATAATCTTCGATCAACTGCTTCCAGTCGGCTTTGATGTCTGCCTTTCTGAAAAAGCTATCGCCCCAAAAGATGATCCGTTCTGGCCAGCGCTGACCTTCTTTTTCTGATTGGGGCAGGCTGCGAAAG
>JBILKC010000199.1:0-5420 GCA_044376885.1 Hylemonella sp.
AGCCGGTCAGGTTCGAGCTCGGTATTGCGCAAGTAGGAACGCAGGCTATGTGACGCATCCTCAATCTGTGCCAGACTTGAGGTCAAAACCTCATTTAGCCCTTTAAAATCAGGCTCTATATGCTCTTGAATTTGTAGCAATTGAATGGCTGTACTGAGGGTGTGCGTGGTATTGGACTCTGCACTGTCGAGCAACTCCAGGGCCCCCTGAGCCGCATCGAGCAGGGCCTGTGCGTTGGCCAGGCGGCTGTGCTGCGTGCTCAGTTCCTCCCACTCTCCAGGTAGGGGGCTGAGCTTATGGAGCTCACCAATTTGCCAGCTCAATCGTTCCCGCTCACGCTCCAGGTTGTCTTGCGCAGCGCGGGATTCCTCAAGGCTGGTTTGCGCCTGCCGCCATTGCTGCCAAAGACTGCTCAGTTCTGCCGTATTGATCTGACCATAGGCGTCAAGCAACTGCCGAACAGCATCAGGGCGGGTCAGACTCTGCCATGCATGCTGGCCGTGAATATCGATTAACTGCTCACCCAAGGCCCGGAGTTGCGTCACCGTAGCCGCAACGCCGTTAATCCAGGCGCGGCTTTTACCCTGGCTATCAACAGTACGACGTAAAAGCAAAGCTTCACTGCCAGCTTGAGCCTCAAAGCCGTTTTCTTCCAGCCACGAGGCGAATTGTTCGCCATGGTCAAACTCGGCGCTCACGACGGTGCGGTCGGCCCCCTCGCGAATAAGGCTGGTATCAGCACGTGCACCGGTGACCAGTTGGAGCGCATCCACCAGGATTGATTTGCCAGCACCGGTCTCTCCGGTGAGTACCGTAAAACCGCTGGTGAGGTCGAGCTCCAGTTCCCGAACAATAACGAAATCACGAAGAGCAATGCACTTCAGACCCATGTTCAGGCTACCCCTTCGTTCCAATGCAATTTGTTGCGCAAGGTATCGAAATAGGTCCAGCCTTTGGGATGCAAAAAACGCACCCGGTGGTCAGACCTGTCCACAATAATCCGGTCAGATGGCATCAGCGCTGCCAGTGAGTGCATGTCAAAGTTGGCGCTGGCATTTTTCCCGGCAACTATTTCTATGGCGATTTGACTGGAATCAGGCAGGACCACTGGTCGATTTGACAAGGTATGCGGCGCTATTGGCACCATGACCCAGCCGGGAATCGAGGGGTGTAGCAGAGGTCCGCCTGCCGACAGCGCATACGCTGTGGAGCCTGTGGGAGTGGCAATGATCAGCCCGTCGGCACGTTGATTGGCAACAAAGTGACCATCGACTTCCACGCGCAATTCAACCATGCCGGAGGTCGAGCTGCGGTTAATTACCACATCGTTCATCGCCAATGCGTCAAAAATACAATGCCCATCGCGCATGACGCGGGCATGAATCAGGACCCGGTGGTCTTCTTCATACTCACCCTGCAGCATGGCTGAAAGTTTTGGTTCAAAGCCACCCAGAGGAATATCGGTGATAAAACCCAGCCGGCCCTGGTTGATGCCAATGAGTGGCACATCGAACGGCCCCAGCTGGCGGCCGATACCCAGCATGGTGCCGTCCCCGCCCACGACCAGGCCCAGGTCGCAATGCACGCCAATATCATTGACATCCATGACCGGAAACTGCGTCAGCTGGTTGTGGCTGGCAGTCTCCTTTTCCAGGACAAAGTCACAGCCCTGTGTTTTCAAATACAGCGCAATTTCTTCCAGGGCCTGACGTGAGGAGCCAGCGGGTGTACCCGCGGTTCCGGTATGAAATTTGCCGATCAGGGCAACCTGACGAAATTTGGAATTCATCTTCAAATTACATCATTAAAATGATCGCATGCTCGATGAACGTGCCAAGTTATTACTCAAAGCGTTGGTCGAACGCTATATTGCTGACGGTCAGCCTGTAGGCTCCCGGACCTTGTCGCGCGCGTCCGGTCTGGAACTCTCACCGGCCACCATCCGAAATGTGATGTCGGACCTGGAAGAGCTCGGCCTGATTGCCAGTCCTCACACCTCAGCTGGCAGGGTGCCTACGGCGCGTGGCTACCGCCTTTTTGTAGACACCATGCTCACAGTGCAAAAAGGGCAGTTCTCTGCAGCAAGCCTGGCTCATGATCAGCCGCAGAAAGTAATCTCCAACGCGGCGCATTTGCTGTCCAGCCTGTCCCAGTTCGTGGGTGTGGTGATGGCTCCCAAACGTGCGTCAGTTTTCCGCCATATTGAGTTTTTACGACTATCCGAGCGCCGCATTCTGGTCATCATCGTCTCGCCAGAGGGGGACGTGCAAAACCGGGTTATTTTTACTGAACGCGACTATACCCAGTCTGAGTTGGTGGAGGCGGCTAATTACCTGACAGCCCACTACATGGGGCTGACCATCGAACAGGTGAGGGAAAAACTCAAGTCTGAAGTTGAAACCCTGCGCAGTGAAATTGCAATACTGATGCAAGCCGCTGTGCAGGTAAGTTCCGAGGCCATGGCTAGCGATCAGTCCGAGGTGGTGATTTCGGGTGAGCGCAATTTACTGGCCGTCTCGGATTTTTCCAGTGATATGGGCCATTTGCGACGTGCCTTTGACCTGTTTGAACAAAAAGCACAACTCATACGCCTGCTCGATGTTGCTGGACAGGCCGAGGGCATCCGGATCTTCATCGGCGGAGAAAGCCAGGTGGTGCCGTTTGAAGAGCTATCAATTGTGAGTGCTCCCTACGAGGTAGATGGCCAAGTCGTGGGCACGCTGGGCGTGATCGGCCCCACACGGATGCCTTATGAGCGCATGATCCAGATCGTGGACATCACATCCAAACTGGTCAGCAATGCCCTGAGTCACCACAAGTGACGTCGCGCTCACTCAACCCGATTTTTAATTCTGAGGTTTTTGCTTTTTCAAGCGAATAACCACTTCTGCCCAGTGGGCCAGGCCACCCAGAAAAAGCCACAGCGCAATCCAGATCCATCCGGATGAAGTCAAGGCATTTCTCAAGGCAACCATTAGGCACAGTCCAGCAAGCAGATTAAGAGCAAAATTCGCTGGCGCAAGCCCCTTGCGGGTCAGGGCAAAATAAACAGTCAGCGCCACACCTTCCAGAAGCGTGATGAGGATGGCGATATCAACCAGCGCACGACTGGAAAAAAAATCCTCCACCCTTTATCGCGCCACAGGCATTAAACCCGAGCCAGACCCAGCAGGTGTGCCATGTCCTTGAAGAAAATCCGCACTTGTTGCATCGGTTTCTTGCGCGTGAGCTTCTTGTTCATGTAAGACTCAAAAGTCATTTGCTGGACATCTTTGTCCTCGCAAATTTTCACAAATCGTTCGCGACGCTTGTCGTTGCTGTACCAGAAGGTTTGCATGATGCCTAAAACCAGAAATACCAAACCATGTTCTTTCAGGAACCGCTTGCGCGCCAGTTTGAGTGCGCTGGGCTGGCCGGTGAGCAAAAACTCATGGACTGACTGTGCAGCCAGCTGACCACCATACATGGCGTAGTAAATGCCTTCTCCCGATGCAGGAGCCACCACACCAGCAGCATCACCTGCCAAGACCACGTCACGCCCGTTGTCCCATCGCGGCAGCGGCTTCATGGGGATGGGGGCTCCTTCACGACGTAAGGTTTCGGTAGAGTCCAGCCCGGTATCTTTGCGCAATTTCTCAACTGCGCCGCGCAATGAAAAGCCTTTGTCAGCGCTGCCTGTGCCAATGCTCATGGTGTCACCATGCGGGAATACCCAGCCGTAAAAATCGGGAGACAAAGGAGCCTGATAAAACACATCGCAGCGGCTATCGTCGTAGCCCGCGGGCTTGACCTCTGGCGCCTTGACGATCTCATGATAGGCAAAAACGTATTTGGTCTTTTCAGCGCCGGGCACGCACTGACGCGCTACCTCAGAGCGGGCACCATCGGCCCCGATGATTGCTCTTGCACGCACGCAGCTTGGAGTTCCTTCGCCACGGTGGCGTTCACGGGCATGAAAATGAACCCGACTCATTCCATCTGTGTCCCGATCAATCTTGTCAAAAGTACCGGTTCGACGCACAGCGCCACTTTGAGCGGCCCGCTCACGCAACCACTCGTCAAAATCCTGGCGGTTCACCATCCCAACGTATCCGTTGTCAATCGGAATATCCACCTTGTTGTTGGCCGGTGAAATCATGCGCGCTGATCTGGCCTTGGCCACGATCAGCTCGTCGGGAATCGCAAAATCCTTGATTAAACGTGGTGGAATCGCACCACCACAGGGTTTGATGCGACCGGCCCGGTCCAGCAGCATGACTGAATGGCCCTGGCGTGCCAGTTCATTCGCCGCAGTGGCGCCCGAAGGTCCACCACCGACCACCACCACGTCAAAAATTTCTGTGTGTTCCATGATTTACCTTTACTCCATTTTGGCAACATGTGCGTTGCTGAGTGAAAAAAATTCTGGCCCCCTATCAATGCCACAGGCCAACCAGTCAAGCTGTTTCATGACTGGCTACCAATCAATGCGCGCAGTGCAAACGCACTGACCATCATTCCAGCAACAAACAAGGGCACGCCAAAGCCGCTGTACCAGAGTGCACGTTTGATGACATTACCTAAAAAGTAGTCCATCATCAGCAGCTGTAAACCAATCAGAATAGCCACAGCCAGGCCATAGCCGGGTTGGCCCCATGCAAACAACAACAGAACTACAACAACCTGGGGCAGGCCCATGATCCAGCAAGCAACCCAACCCGCTTTTTCCTCGCCCAATTGCACAGGTAGTGAGCGCACGCCCATTTGTTTGTCGCCCTTGACGGCTTTGAAGTCGTTGAGGGTCATGATGCCGTGTGTACCCGCGCTGTACAGCGCAGCCAGACAGAGGGATCGGCCATCGGGCATACTGCCACCGGCCATAACAGCAGCACCGGTAGTCCAGGCAATACCTTCATAGCTAATGCCACACGCGGCATTGCCCCACCAACCGTTTTCCTTGAGCCGCAAAGGGGGGGCGCTGTAAGCCCAGGCCAAAGCCAGGCCGATCACTGCAGCGCCAAAGCCCCAAGGACCGAGCAGCGTGGCAACGAGCAGTGAAACACATGTCCAAATGATTGCAAGATACAAGCCCCAGCGCCCGGGAATCCGACCGGAAGGAATAGGCCGGTTCGGCTCATTGATGGCATCAACGTGGCGGTCAAACCAGTCGTTCACAGCCTGGCTGGTCGCACATACGAAAGGCCCGGCCAGTGCGATACCAATCATCGCCAGCCACCATCGGTCCCCTAGCGCCACGCCTGAAGCGATCACACCACAGGAAAATGCCCACATCGGAGGAAACCAGGTGATCGGTTTGAACAGCTCACGAATGGCTGAGAATGCGGGCAAAGACATGAGTGTATTTTTACATTGACAGTTATATGTGTCAACGTAAATTGACATCAGGGTTTTCTCTCATATAATGGCCTAATGAACGACAT